>NZ_JBQEOI010000025.1:0-40280 GCF_052045125.1 Paracoccus sp. 22332 | reverse complement strand
CTCGGCGTCGCGCTTCCACCATTCGCCGAAGACGCGCTCGGGGCCATCGGCGCGGCGGACCCGGCGGCGTATGCCGCGCCAGGCAATCCAGACCGGCGGATGGTCGGGCAGCAGCGCCATGGTCTCGATCGGCTCGGGCCGGGGCAGCAGGCGGGACGGGCGCGGCCAGTGATCCGGCCAGCCGGCGCCGACAGGCTCGGCCAGGGCGGCGATGCGGGCGACAGCGCGTTCGGGCACGTCGCTGGCTACCGGGGCCATGCGATAGACGGCGCGGGCGCCGACGCGGTTGGCCAGCACATCGACCAGGCCGGAAAGGTCGGCCGCCGGTTCCTCGATCAGGCGGCTGGCCGCCTGCCGGGCCGCCAACGGCTCGGCGATGGTGGCGGCCAGCGACAGGATCTCGATGCCGTAGCCAGGCGCGATGGTCTCGATCTTGTCGCACAAGAGCCGGGTCAGGCGCTTCGGATCGCGCTGCGGCTGGGCGAGGCCGACGCGAACCGTCTGGATATGACTGTCCACCCGCCAGCAGAGCAGGTCGAGGCGCCGGGCGCCAAGGCCGCGCTCTTCGAGGGCCGCGCAAAGCTGCACGGCCAGCTTGCCGATATAGCGAGCGATGGTCTCGGCGGCGGAAATGGGTTCGGCGAAGCTGCGGCGCACCTCGACCAGGCCCTCCGGGCGCAGCGGTTCGATCGGTTCATTGGCATGGCCGAGGGCCTGATCGAGTCTTCGGCAGAGTTCGGGGCCGAAGCGCCGGGTCAGCGGCGCGCGCGGCTGGCCCAGCAGATCGCCGATGCGGACGAAGCCCAAGCTGCGCAGTCCGGCCACGGTCGCGGGCGGCAGGCGCAGCGCGGCGAGGGGCAGGGGGGCCAGCAGGGTGTCCGCACTGCCCGGCTCGGCCCAAAAGACCGGATCGGCCCGATACCGGGCCAGGGCATGGGCGGCCCCCCAGGTATCGGCCACGGCGGCGCGCGCGGTGACGCCGGACATCGCCAGCCGACCGATCAGCGCCTCCAGCATGGCCGCCTCGCCGCCATGCAGGTGATCGGCGCCGGTCGAGTCGATGACGATCCCGTCCGGCGGATCGACCGCCACGATGGGCGAAAACCGTTGCAGCACCCACAGCGCCAGCCGCTCAAGGCTGGCGGCATCCTCGGCCGGATCGGCAGGCGCGACTCGCAAGCCCGGCACCAGGGCCTGGGCCTTGCTGACCGGCATCCCGACATGCAGGCCCAACTGCTGCGCAGCGGCATCGGTGGCCGTTACCAGGCGGCGGTTGCCGACCCGGCCCGCCAGGACCAGCGGCGCCTCAGCCGAAGGCGCCGCGTCGCCCGCCTGCCGCCGCAGCCGGTCCACCGGCCACGTCGGCAGGAAGACCGAGATGACCCGAGCCATCGCATGCCTCCAGTTCCACGTCAAAACTTTCGCCTGCCCGCGCCCGGATCAGTTCCACCAGCCAACGGGCGCGACCGACACCGGGGACCGGCAGGGCGGCCGAGGGCAGGACCGAGACCCGCCAGCGGGTCATCGCCGCCGTGGGCTGCCCGAAATCCGCCGCATCTGCGGACCTGCGCCAGCGGCGCAGGGCGATGCCGGTGGTGCCGGATCCTTTGGCCGCCAAGTGGAGCCGCCGCGAAGCGGTCATCGACAGACGGGCCACATCGGCGACCACCGCGCCGAGCCCGCCATGGCGGAGACCTTCCTCCATGCAGGCCAGGACGGACACATCGTCGCCCGCCTCGACATGGATCACCCGGTCCGGCGGCAGCCCGGCCTGTTCCAGCCCCGGCGCGAACAGGTCAGCCTGGGTCACGCACCACAGCACCTGGCCTGGCAGCCGCGCGGCTATCCCGGCCGCGAAACAGGCCGCCGCCGCCCCGTCCACCGCGCCATTGCCGCCCCCTGCGACCTCATGCAGGCAGCCGAGCGCCAGACCGCCCCCCGGCAGCTTGCAGTCCAGCGTCCGCACGCCGAAAGGCAGCACCTCGCGCCGGTGCCCGGCATCGCCTTCAAGATGCGCGATGCGCGCCCGAAGCTCGGCGATGACGGGGCTATCTGCGGGACCGGGCATGTCTGGCGAGCGCTTCCTAGGCTGGACGAGCTTTGCAGCGGACGATTCCGCGGGGTTTGTTCTATATTTGTTCCCTATTGGATTCGGAGTCAATCCAGTCCGCCTGATCGAGGACGACATCGGCAATATGAAGCCGCTGATCGAGATCCACCCCGACCGGACCGCGCAATATCGGGGGCGGGCGGCAGCTGACCAGGCTGGCTTGGGGCATTCCGACACCCCTCGAATACCTGAAATCCCCCCAGGCGCCGGATATGGGGGTCACCAATATCCGCAATACCGCCAACCCGTGGCGCAAGTGGCCGGGGACCCGTAAGGGCTGGCTGTATCTGGCTGTGATGCCATCGGTTCGAGCCCGATGGCGATCAGGATGCAGTTCACAGAGCAGCCCCGGAACCGCAACACCGTCTATTCCAGGCTGATGCGTTTCGACATGATCTGCGAGGCCAACGGAATAGAGCACCGTCTGACAAAACCCAACCACCCGTGGACCAATGGTCAGGTCGAGCGGATGAACCGCACGATCAAGCAGGGTGAGGCGGACCAGGAAACCCTCTGGGAGAGGGTTTCCCCGCCGAACGTCAGGCGCTTCCACCATGACAGCCACAAGCAACGGCGCACGCATCTTGCCGACTTCATGGCAGCCGACAACTTCGCGCGTCGGCTCAAGACCCTCGGGGGTCTCACGCCCTACGGATACGTCTGCAAAATCTGGACTTCAGAGCCGGATCGATTCATCCTGAACCAGATCCACCAGAGGCCGGGACTGAACACCTAGTCTCCCCTCGACCTGACGGAGAAGCAGATGTCCCCGACTACCCCCAAGGGTGCCGCCTTCGACTGGGCGGATCCTTTTCTGCTGAACGACCAGTTGAGCGAGGAGGAGCGGATGATCCGCGACAGCGCGTCGGCGTTTGCGGCCGAGCGGCTGGCGCCGCGCGTCACCGACGCCTATCTGACCGAGACGACCGACCCCGAGATCTTCCGCGAGATGGGGGCTGCGGGCCTGTTGGGCGTCACGGTGGACGACGCCTATGGCGGGGTCGGCGCCTCCTATGTCGCCTACGGCCTGGTCGCGCGCGAGATCGAGCGGGTTGATTCCGGCTATCGGTCGATGGCCTCGGTGCAGTCCTCGCTGGTGATGTTCCCGATCGAGGCTTACGGCAGCGAGGCGCAGAAGCGGCGCTATCTGCCGAAGCTGGCGACGGGCGAATACATCGGCTGCTTCGGCCTGACCGAGCCGGATGCGGGTTCCGACCCCGCGGGCATGAAGACCCGCGCGCGCAAGGTGGACGGCGGCTATGTGCTGAACGGCGCGAAGATGTGGATTTCCAACAGCCCCATCGCCGATGTCTTCGTGGTCTGGGCGAAATCCGACGCCCATGGCGGCAAGGTGCGCGGCTTCGTGCTGGAGAAGGGCATCAAGGGCCTGTCCGCGCCGAAGATCAAAGGCAAGTTGTCGCTGCGCGCCTCGATCACCGGAGAGATCGTGATGGAGGATGTGGAGGTCGGCGAGGACGCCCTGCTGCCGGGGGTCGAGGGAATGGGCGGGCCGTTCGGCTGCCTCAACCGGGCGCGCTATGGGATCAGTTGGGGCGCGATGGGGGCGGCCGAGGATTGCTGGTTCCGCGCCCGCCAATACGGGCTGGACCGCCACCAGTTCAACCGCCCCCTGGCCGCGACGCAACTGTTCCAGAAGAAGCTGGCCGACATGCAGACCGAGATCTCGCTGGGGTTGCAGGCATCGCTTCGCGTCGGGCGGCTGTTCGACGAAGGCCGCTTCGCGCCCGAAATGATTTCCATCGTCAAGCGCAACAACTGCGGCAAGGCGCTGGAGATCGCGCGGATGGCCCGCGACATGCATGGCGGCAACGGGATTTCCAGCGAATACCACGTCATGCGCCATGCCCAGAACCTGGAGACGGTGAACACCTATGAGGGCACCCATGACGTGCACGCCCTGATTCTGGGCCGCGCGCAGACCGGGCACCAGGCCTTTGGCTGAGCCGCCGCTGAAGGGCCTGCGCGTGGTCGAACTGGCGCGCATCCTGGCCGGGCCCTGGATCGGCCAGACCCTGGCCGACCTGGGGGCCGAGGTGATCAAGGTCGAATCGCCCGAGGGCGACGACACCCGCCGTTGGGGCCCGCCCTTTATCGACCGGCCCCGCGCCGATGGCGGCACGGAACGGGTCGCGGCCTATTTCCACGCGGCGAACCGGGGCAAGACCTCGGTCACCTGCGACTTCAACGACCCGGCCGACCTGGCGCGGCTGCGCGGGCTGATCCAGCAGGCCGATGTGGTGGTCGAGAACTTCAAGGTCGGCGGGCTGGCGCGTTTCGGGCTGGATTATCCGACGCTGGCGGCCGGCAATCCGGGGCTGGTCTATGCCTCGATCACCGGCTTCGGACAGGACGGGCCGCGCGCCGGCCAGCCCGGATACGATTTCCTGATCCAGGGCATGTCGGGAATCATGGACCTGACCGGCGACCCGGACGGAGAGCCGCAGAAGGTCGGCGTGGCCTGGATCGACATCTTCACCGGGCTTTACGGGGTGATCGCCGTGCAGGCGGCGCTGGCCGAACGGGCGCGGTCCGGGCGGGGCCAGCATCTGGACCTGTCGCTCTTGGATTGCGGGGTGGCGGTTCTGGCGAACCAGGCCACGAACTTTCTGCTGGGCGGGACGGTGCCGCATCGCCTGGGCAATGCGCATCCGAACATCGTGCCCTATCAGCTGTTTCCGGCCTGCGACGGCCACCTGATCGTCGCCTGCGGCAACGACCGGCAATTCGCCGCGCTGTGCCGAGTGCTGGACCTGCCCGGCCTGCCGGGCGACCCCGACTTCGCCACCAACCCGGCCCGCGTGGCCCATCGCGACCGGCTGGTGCCGGTGCTGGCCGCCGCCACCGCGCGCCGCACCCGCGCCGACCTGATCGCCGCGATGGAGGCCGCGGGCGTCCCCGCCGGTCCCGTCAACGACGTGGCCGAGGCCCTGGCAGAGCCGCAGATCGCCGCGCGCGGCCTGCGCATCGCCCCCGAAGGCATCCCCGGCCTGCGAACCCCCATTCGCTTCGGACGCAGCGCTCTGCAAACAAACCGACCCGCCCCCGCAATGGGACACGGAAAATGGGGGTTCGCGGAATGAAAGACCCCCGCCGGTCCGGGCGGGGGTCAAGGTCGTCAGGCTGTGGCGAAGATCACTCGCGGTTGCCCATGAATTGCAGCAGGAACATGAACAGGTTCAGGAAGTCCAGGTACAGCTGCAAGGCGCCCATGATGGCCGACTTGCCCAGGTAATCCCGGTTCGAGCCGGCCAGTTGCAGATAGGTGTTCTTGATGTTCTGCGTGTCATAGGCGGTCAGGCCCGCGAAGATCAGCACGCCCAGGATCGAGATCGCGAATTGCATCCCCGACGATTGCAGGAAGATGTTCACTATGGACGCCACGATCAGGCCGATCACGCCCATGATCAGGAAGCTGCCCCAGCCCGAGATGTCCTTCTTGGTGGTATAGCCCCACAGCGACAGGCCCGCGAAGGCGATGGCCGTCACCAGGAAGGTCTGCACGATCGAGGTGCCGGTGAACACCAGGAAGATCGAGCTGATCGACAGGCCCATCAGCGCGGCGAAGCCATAGAACAGCAGCGTCGCGGCCGAGACCGACAGGCGGTTCAGGGCGGCGCCGAAGGCAAAGACCACCAGCAGCGGCGCGAACATGATCACCCATTTCAGCGGCGAGGCATAAAGCGCCTGCGCCACGGCGGGATTATTGACCGCAAGCGTGCTGATGCCATAGGCCGCGACGGCGGTTACACCCATGCCGACCGCCATCAGCCCATAAACCTTGTTCATGTAGGCCCGCAGCCCTTCGTCGACGACCGCCTGGCGGGTGCCGACGCTCTGCGTGGTGCGGTAAGTGTTGTAATCTGCCATCAATCTCTCCCTACGAGGACATGCCGGCATTCGCCGGTTTCTGGCCACCATATTGGCATGATATCGCCGCGTTTCAATGCGCCAAGCCGCCGGATCGGCACAGTTTTACGCAGTTGTTACAGCGTCACGACGATCTTGCCGACCGATTTGCGGCTGCGCAGCAGATCGAAGGCCTCGGCGGCGCGCTCCAGCGGCATCACCTGGCCCAGCACCGGGGCAAGCTGGCCGTCCTGGAACATGCGGAACAGATTCTTCATGCTGTCCGACACGGCCGCGGGATCCAGCCTGGCGTAACCGCCCCAGTAAAAGCCGTGGATGGCGATGTTCTTGACCAGGGCGTGGTTCAGCGGCAGCAGCGGCGGCCTGCCGCCCGCGAAGCCGATCGCCAGGAAGCGGCCGCCGGGGTTCAGGGCGCGGAACGCCGCCTCTCCGGCGCTGTCGCCCACGGCGTCATAGATCACGTCGACGCCGCCCAGATCGCGCAAGGCGGCCCTCAGATCCGGGCAGTCGGCGCTGTCGATGACATGGTCGGCCCCGGCCTTGCGCACCACGTCCAGCCGGTCGCGCCCGCGCGCCACGCCGATCACGCGGGCGCCCATGGCGCGCCCGATCTCGACGGCGGTCAGGCCGACGCCGCCCGCGGCACCCAGGACCGCCAGAACCTCTCGCGGTTGCAGGGCGGCGCGGGCCGAAAGCGCCAGATGGCTGGTGCCATAGGCGATCTGGAAGCCCGCCGCCTGGTCGAAATCCATCAGGTCGGGGATCGGCGTGCAGGCGCCGGGGGGCACCGCGACCTGTTCCGCCAGCGTCCCCGGCGCCAGCACGGCCACGCGGTCGCCGGGGCGCAAGCCGCTGTTTTCGGGCGCCCATATCACCTCGCCCGCGCCTTCCAGGCCGGGGGCGAAAGGCGGATCCTGGCGTTCCTGGTATTCGCCCTTCGCCTTCAGCAGGTCGGCGAAGTTCAGCGCCGCCGCGCGCATCCGCACCAGAACCTGCTCTGGCCCAGGCTGAGGGGTGGGACGCAGCCGGATCACCGGCTCTCCTCCCAGTTGTTCAACCAGGGCGATTCGGATCATCCCCGAACCCTCGGACACGGAAGTTTTCGCCAAGTCTGTCATTCCCTTATCAGAAGGCCGCCGACAGTCGCACCGGACCTGTCTTTTTGGTCAGGAACGAGGCCGTTAACCAGGTTAACACTCGAAAATTGAGGAAGGTTAAGATAGTGCTTCCTTAGATTGCATGAGGTGGTAACGATGAAACACGGTGTTGACGTTCATGTAGGCAAGCGCATTCGCCATCGTCGCTGGATGATCGGGATGACGCAACAACAACTGGCCGACAAGGTCGGTATCAAGTTCCAGCAGATCCAGAAATACGAAACCGGCATGAACCGGGTGTCGGCGTCCCGGCTGTGGGACATCGCGCGTGCGGTGGACGTGCCGGTCAGCTTCTTCTTCGAAGGATTGCAGGAAGGCGATATTCCCGACGGCGTCGCGGGCGACATCCTGGCCGACAAGGAAGCGCTGCAACTGGTGCGCGCCTATTACACGATGCCGGTCGCGCAGCGCCGTCAGATCTTCGAACTGGCGCGGGTGCTGTCCGACGCCGCCTGATCCCGTCCCGGCGCGGGTGTGTCGCTGTCACGCGCCTGACACGGTTCCGGCTGCCAAATCCGCTTGCCGCCATTGGCAGGGCGACGCCTTCGGGTTAGTCCTGCCGGTGAACCGGACCAGGGGGCAGCCATGCAGGACGCGCAAGACATCATCGACACGGCGCACCAGATGGCGGATGCCGCCCGTGCCGCGATCCTGCCCTTTTTCCGCACCCAACTGGTGGCCGACAACAAATGGCAGACCGGCTTCGACCCCGTGACCGAGGCCGACCGCGCCGGCGAACGCGCCATGCGCGAGGTTCTGGCCAGCCGCCGCCCCGACGATTCCATCCTGGGCGAGGAATACGGCGCGACCCAGGGCACCAGCGGCCTGACCTGGATCCTGGATCCCATCGACGGCACCCGCGCCTTCCTGTGCGGCGCGGCCAGCTGGGGTGTTCTGATCGGCCTGTCCGACGGGCAGGACATTATCTATGGCCTGATAGACCAGCCCTATACGCGCGAGCGGTTCGAGGGCGGGCTGGGCCAGGCGCGCTTTCTGTCCGATGCGGGTCAACGCCCGCTGGCGGCGCGGCGCGTCGATCTGTCCCAGGCGACGCTTCTGACAACCTATCCCGAGGTCGGGACGGCCGACGAAGCCGCCGCCTTCCGCCGCGTGGCCAGCCAGGTGCGGCTGACCCGCTATGGGCTTGACTGCTATGCTTATGGGCTGCTGGCCCTGGGCCAAGTGGATCTGGTGATCGAGGCCGGGCTGCAATCCTATGACATCGCGGGGCCGCTGGCGGTGGTCCGGGCCGCCGGGGGCATCGTCACCGACTGGCAGGGCGGTCCCGCCCATCACGGCGGACAGGTGATCGCCGCCGCCTCGGCCGAACTGCACCGCGCGGCGCTTGCGCTGCTGAACGCGGAGGGCGCGGCATGACCGACCAGGCCACCCCGCCCGAAGACCGCTCGGCCGAGGACGAATACCTGCCCCGGCGCGCGCTTCTGGACCAGATCGACGCCGCCATCGAGGCGGGCGACGCGGCGACGCTCAACACCCTGCTGGAGCCGATGCACGGCGCCGACATCGCCGACCTCATCGAACGGCTGGACCCGGCCAAGCGCCGCGCCTTCCTGGCGCTCTACAGCGGCGAGATCGACGGCGAGATCCTGTCCGAAATCGATGAGGCGATCCGCGAGGAGGTGATCGACCAGCTTCCCCGCGAGGTCGTGGCCGAAGCCGTCCGCGAGATGGACAGCGACGACGTGGTCGACCTGGTCGAAGACATGGACGAGCCCGAGCGGCAGGAAATCCTGGCTGCGCTGGATGCGACCGACCGTGCCGCCGTCCAGCAGTCGCTGGCTTACCCCGAATATTCGGCGGGCCGCCTGATGCAGTCCGAGGTGGTGACCGCGCCCGAGCACTGGACCGTGGGCGAGGCCGTGGCCTTCCTGCAATCCGAGGAATGGCTGCCCGAACAGTTCTATCACATCGTCCTGGTCGATCCGCGCTTCCATCCGCTGGGCTATGTCACACTGGGCCGCCTGCTGGCCTCCAGCCACGCCACGCCGTTGCGCGACATCACCGAGGACAGCTTCCGCACCATCAGCGCCTTCGCCGAGGAAGCGGACGTTGCCTATGTCTTCAACCAGTATCACCTGATCTCGGCCCCGGTGGTGGACCGCGACGACCGGCTGGTCGGCATCATCACCATCGACGACGCGATGGCCGTCCTGGACGAGGAGCACGAGGAAGACATCCTGCGCCTGGCGGGCGTGGGCGATGAAAGCCACGTCACCGACGGACCGCTGGCAACCGCGCGGCAGCGCCTGCCCTGGCTGGTCGTCAACCTGTTCACGGCGTCGCTGTCGGCGGTGGTCATCTCGATGTTCGAAAACACCATCGCCAGCCTTGTGGCGCTTGCCGCGCTGATGCCCATCGTCGCCTCGACCGGCGGGATCGCGGGCACGCAGTCGCTGGCCGTCGCCGTGCGGGGCCTGGCCACGCGCGATCTGAACAGATCCAATGCGCGCCGCGTGGTGATGCGCGAACTGCTGGCCGGGCTGCTGAACGGGGTCGGGCTGGCCCTGATCCTGGGGATCGCGGGAGCGCTGATCTTTGGCGACATCCGGCTGGGCATGGTCCTGGCGGCGGCGATGATCGTCAACCAGATCGTCGCGGCCCTGGGCGGGGTGCTGGTGCCGCTGACGCTGAACAAGCTGGGGTTGGATCCTGCCCTGGCCTCGGGCACCTTTGTCACCACGATGACCGATGTGATGGGCTTCTTCGCCTTCCTGGGACTTGCCACGATCATGCTGCTGTGACCCCCGCCGACAAATCCGCCCTGCGCGCCCGCGCCCTGGCCGCCCGCGCGGCCGGAGGCGACCAGGACGCGCTGACCCGCCATCTGACCGCCGCGCTGGCGCCGCATCGGGGCGCGGTCCTGTCGGGCTATTGGCCGATGCGGGGCGAAGCCGATCCGCGTCCGGCGATGGCCGCCCATGACGGGCCGGTCTGCCTGCCGGTGGTGCCCGGCCGGGCCATGCCGCTGATCTTCCGGCAGTGGGACGGCGGGCCGCTGGTGGACGGTCCCTTCGGCACCGCGCATCCCGCTGATTCGCAGCCGGTCCTGCGGCCGGATGTGCTGATCGTACCGCTGGCGGGCTTCGACCGGGGGGGGAATCGCATCGGCTATGGTGGCGGGTATTACGACCGCACCTTGCAATTACTGCGTGAATCCGGCCGCGCCACCGCCATCGGCCTGGCCTTCGCCGTCCAGGAGCTGCCGGACATCCCGGCCGAGCCGTTCGACCAGCCGCTGGATCTGATCGTCACGGATCGGCGCATCATCCAGCCGCTGCGCTGATCACGGACTTTCGTGGCAGTTTTGCATCAGCTGTGCAAAACCGGGGGGCGGCTTCGGGACAACCCTGTGGATAAGCCGGGGAGGGACGTCGACAAACCTTTGTGCTGAAAAGAAATAATCCCGATCTGGCCGTGTTGACGATGGTTGCCCGCCATGGGCTGTGCGCGAATCTGCGCCTTGCGGCACGCAGCCCGAGTCAACCGCGCCTCTACGGTTATCCACAGATAAAAACCGTTGCATCCGCCGCCGAATGGGATCAATTTTGTGGTCTGCGGCGTTGGCCATACCAGATGTGGTGGCAGGTGGGCGATAACCACCAAGGCCCGTCGCTTCGCGATTTTCGACCGATCGGGCGCTTCGGCTGTCCGTGCCCGTTGCTGCGGCAACGGGGGCGGCCCCGTGCCGCGTGGCGCAGGTCGCGGGTCAGGGACGACGACATGAAAGGGCTACGGGCATGAAGATCGAACGGCGTTTTACCACCCTTGCCGGGGGCGCATATGGCGATATCGCCTTCGCCACGACCACCAGCGAGATCCGCAATCCCGACGGCACGATCGTCTTTCGCAACGACCAGGTGGAAGTCCCCCGGGGCTGGAGCCAGGTCGCCAGCGACGTGATCGCCCAGAAGTATTTCCGCAAGGCGGGCGTTCCGGCGGCGCTCAAGCGCGTCAAGGAAAAGGGCGTGCCCGAATTCCTGTGGCGCAGCGTGGCCGATGACGAAGCCTTGGCCGCCCTGCCCGAGGACCGGCGCTATGTCGGAGAGACGAGCGCACGGCAGGTCTTTGACCGGCTGGCCGGAGCCTGGGCATACTGGGGTTGGAAAGGCGGGTATTTTTCCAAAGAAGAAGACGCCCGTGCCTATCACGACGAAATGCGGTTCATGCTGGCCCGGCAGATGGCCGCGCCGAACAGCCCGCAATGGTTCAACACCGGCCTGCACTGGGCCTATGGAATCGATGGCCCCTCGCAGGGGCATTTCTATGTCGATTACAAGACCGGCACGCTGGTCAAGTCCGACAGCGCCTATGAACATCCCCAGCCGCACGCCTGCTTCATCCAGTCGGTCAGCGACGACCTGGTGAACGAGGGCGGCATCATGGACCTGTGGGTCCGCGAGGCGCGGCTGTTCAAATACGGATCGGGCACCGGCACCAACTTCTCGTCGCTGCGCGGCGAAGGGGAAAAACTGTCGGGCGGCGGCAAGTCCAGCGGCCTGATGGGGTTCCTGAAGATCGGCGACCGGGCGGCGGGCGCGATCAAGTCGGGCGGCACCACGCGGCGTGCAGCCAAGATGGTGATCTGCGACATGAATCACCCCGATATCGAGGCCTTCATCAACTGGAAGGTCATCGAGGAACAGAAGGTCGCGTCCCTGGTCGCCGGGTCCAAGGCGCATGAGGCGCGGCTGAACGACATCTTCGCCGCGATCCGCGCGGGCGACGGGGAAACGGATCCCGCGAAGAACGACGCCCTGAAAGCCGCGATCCGCGCCGCCAAGCGCGCGATGATCCCGGAAACCTATGTCAACCGCGTGCTGCAATACGCGCGCCAGGGCTTCGACAGCATCGAATTTCCGACCTATGACACGGACTGGGACTCCGAGGCTTATGTCAGCGTCTCGGGCCAGAACTCGAACAACTCGGTCCGGGTGACGGATGCCTTCCTGCAAGCGGTGCGCGACGATGCCCCGTGGGAACTGCTGCGCCGCACCGACGGCAAGGTCGCCAAGACCGTCTCGGCTCGCGAGTTGTGGGAACAGGTCGGCCATGCCGCCTGGGCCTGCGCCGATCCGGGTATCCAGTTCCACGACACGGTGAACGCCTGGCACACCTGCCCCGAGGACGGGCCGATCCGCGGGTCCAACCCGTGCAGCGAATACATGTTCCTGGACGACACGGCCTGCAACCTGGCCTCCATGAACCTGCTGACCTTCTTCGCGGATGGCCGCTTCGATGCCGACGCCTATGTCCATGCCACGCGGCTGTGGACAGTGACGCTGGAAATCAGCGTGCTGATGGCGCAGTTCCCCAGCAAAGAGATCGCGCAGCGCAGCTATGACTTCCGCACGCTGGGGCTGGGCTATGCCAATATCGGCGGCCTGCTGATGAACATGGGCCTGGGCTATGACAGCGATCAGGGCCGGGCGCTGTGCGGTGCGCTGACCGCGGTCATGACCGGCGTCGCCTATGCGACAAGCGCGCAGATGGCGGCCGAACTGGGAGCCTTCCCCGGCTATGCGCGCAACGCCGACCACATGCTGCGGGTGATCCGCAACCACCGCGCGGCGGCGCACGGCACGGGCGCCTATCAGGGTGTCAACGTCCTGCCCGTGGAGCTGGATGCCGAGAACTGCCCCGACGCCCGCCTTGTCGCCATCGCGCGGCAGGCCTGGGACGAAGCCCTGACCGGGGGCGAGGATCACGGCTTCCGCAACGCCCAGGTCACGGTGATCGCGCCGACCGGCACCATCGGCCTGGTCATGGACTGCGACACCACCGGGATCGAGCCGGACTTCGCCCTGGTCAAGTTCAAGAAGCTGGCAGGGGGCGGATACTTCAAGATCATCAACCAGTCGGTCCCGGCCGCGCTGACCGCGCTGGGATATTCCCCCGCGCAGATCGAGGAGATCGTGGCCTACGCCGTGGGCCACGCCAGCCTCGGCAACTGTCCCGGCATCAATCACACCGCGCTTGCGGGCCACGGCTTCGGCCGGGCCGAGATCGACAAGATCGAAGCCGCGCTTGCCACGGCCTTCGACATCCGCTTCGTCTTCAACCAATGGACCCTGGGCGAGGATTTCTGCAAGGGCACGCTGGGCATTCCCGCCCAGAAGCTGGCCGACCCGACCTTCGACCTGCTGCGCCATCTGGGCTTTACCAAGGCCCAGATCGATGCCGCCAACGACCATGTCTGCGGCACCATGACCCTGGAGGGTGCGCCGCATCTGCGGGCCGAGCATCTGCCGGTCTTCGACTGCGCCAATGCCTGCGGCAAGACCGGCACCCGCTATCTGTCGGTGGAAAGCCACATCCGCATGATGGCGGCGGCGCAGAGCTTCATCTCGGGCGCCATTTCCAAGACCATCAACATGCCGAACAGCGCGACCATCGCCGACGCGCTGGCGGCCTACGAGTTGTCCTGGTCGCTGGGCATCAAGGCCAACGCGCTGTATCGCGACGGATCGAAGCTGTCGCAGCCCTTGGCCTCTGCCCTGGTCGAGGATGACGAGGAGGCAGAGGAAATCCTGGCCTCCGGCAGCGCGCAGGAAAAGGCCGCCGTCATCGCCGAGAAGATCGTCGAGCGGATCATCGTCAAGGAGGCCGTCCGCAGCCACCGCGAAAAGCTGCCGCAGCGCCGCAAGGGCTATACCCAGAAGGCGGTCGTGGGCGGGCATAAGGTCTATCTGCGCACCGGCGAATACGACGACGGCAAGCTGGGCGAGATCTTCATCGACATGCACAAGGAAGGCGCGGGCTTCCGGGCGATGATGAACAACTTCGCCATCGCCGTGTCCGTGGGCCTGCAATACGGCGTTCCGCTGGAGGAATTCGTCGATGCCTTCACCTTCACCCGCTTCGAGCCTGCGGGCATGGTGCAGGGCAATGACAGCATCAAGAACGCGACCTCGATCCTGGACTACGTCTTCCGCGAACTGGCCGTCAGCTATCTGGATCGCACCGACCTGGCGCATGTGAAGCCGGAAGGCGCGCGTTTCGACGACATGGGCGGCGGCGAACGCGAGGGCCAGAACGTCGCCCCCGTCAGCGAACAGGCCGAGTTGAAGTCGCTGACCATGCTGAAGCAGATCAGCAGCGCGGGCTATCTGCGCAAGCGCCTGCCCCAGGATCTGATGGTCTTGCAGGCCGGAGTCTCGACAACGGCGATCCTGTCGGCGGAACCGGCAGCAATGGACCTGCGCGCCAAGGCCCGGATGCAGGGATACGAGGGCGACCCCTGCGGCGAGTGCGGGAACTATACGCTGGTGCGGAACGGGACGTGCATGAAGTGCAATACCTGCGGAGGGACCAGCGGGTGTAGCTGACACCTGCCCCTGCGCCGATACGGTCATGCAACCCATAAATTGGCCATTCTGGAGGGCGAGTCGTCCATTTTCGCCTTCTAGAAGGTAAATCTTGTGTTCCGGGTGCTTCTTGCTGGTCTTCGGCTCTTGGTAAATCGGCACAAGTCGCATGAGCTCATCAGCCGGCGGACCCGATGGCGCCCGCGCCGATGCAAAGCGCCGCAAGGCGATCGGCATCAAGGCCCTGATCCTGAGGGAGGCGCGGGCCAAGGCGCGCTGGTCGCTGGATTTCGCTTCGCGGACCTGCGGTTCGTCCACGACCAGTTCGCCTGCGGACGGCGCTTCAGGATGCTGAACGTGGTGGATGATGTCACGCGCGAGTGTCTGGCAGCGATCCCGTTCGCCATGGCCTTGACCAGTGGCGGCTCCATGGCCCACCCTTGATCTCGGGCCGCCGCGTGGCGCGCGAACTGACGGCGCTGATCGAAAAGCGCGGGAGGCCCGGGATGATCGTTTCAGACAATGGGACGGAACTGACCTCGAACGCGATCCTGAAGTGGTGTACCGAGCCTTCCAAGCCGAACAGTGGTTCGGTTCCCATAACCCGCCCTATCAACCTCAGTGCCGGTCAGTCCAGGGCCACGGTGTCCTTGCGCAGGATGGATTGCAGTTCCATCGTGTCGGGGTCGATCCGGACCAGATGGCCGTCGACGATGGCGTAGCGGCTGCCGGGCAGGTCGGTGCCCAGGCCGTAGCGGCCGGGAAAGTCGATGAAATTCGTGGCGTCGGGGGAAAGGATGTCGCCGGGGCGCAGCGGTTTTTGTTCCGACCGGGCCAGGGCGGCCTGGGTCGTGCCCTGGGCCTGGGGCGCCTCGTTGCTGGATATTGCGATCAGGACGGCTGCCGCTGCGGCAGCCGCGATCACCATGATCTTGCGTATCATCGTATTGCCTGGCTGTGTCGACCTTCCACGATGAAAACCGGGCGAAAGCTGCCCCGGTTCCCTGATGGCGTCACAGTTCCGTCGTGTCAGCCGTTTTTTTCGACGAACCGTGGCAACATTGCCGAAAAGTCGCGGCCGCGTCCGCCCTCCTGTTCCACGAAGCGGTCGTAAAGCTGCCGGGCCAGCGCGCCCATCGGCGTATCGGCCCCGGCGGAGGCCGCCGCCGCCTGCGACAGGTTCAAGTCCTTGAGCATCAGTTCGGCGGCAAAGCCGGGCTTGTAGTCGTTGTCGGCGGGGGATTTCGGCCCCACGCCCGGTGCCGGGCAATAGGCGTTCATCGACCAGCTGTAGCCGGAACTGGTGGACACCACGTCGAACATCTTCTGCCGGTCCAGGCCCAACTTGTCGGCCAGCGCGAAGGCCTCGCAGGTGGCGATCATGGTGACGCCCAGGATCATGTTGTTGCAGATCTTGGCGGCCTGGCCCGCGCCCGCATCGCCGCAATGGACGGCCTTCTGGCCCATGATGTCGAACAAGGGCGCCACGGTGGCAAAGGCCTCGTCCGGCCCGCCCACCATGAAGGTCAGCGTGCCTGCCTGCGCGCCGCCGATCCCGCCCGACACCGGGGCGTCAAGCGCCCCCAGACCAGCCGCCTGCGCCTGAGCGGCGACCGCGCGGGCGCTGTCCACATCGACGGTTGAGCAGTCGCAGAGGATCGCGCCGGGACGCATCGCCGGGATCACCTGATCCGCGACTGCCCGCAGGATCTGGCCGTTGGGCAGCATGGTGATGACCACATCCGCGCCCGCCGCCGCCGCCGCCGCGCTGTCGGCCATGGTCAGGCCATCCGGCCGGGCGGCGGTGTCGAAGCCCATGACCTGATGCTCGGCCCTTGCCAGGTTCAGCGCCATCGGCGCGCCCATGTTGCCAAGCCCGATGAATGCGATCTTCATGCCGGTTCCCTCCAGGTCAGTTCGTGATGCCCCAGCGGGGCCAGCAGTGCCGCGACATGGGCGGGGCTGGCATCGGCCATCCACCTGGGCTTGCGGTCCTTGTCGATGATCTGGGCGCGCACCCCTTCCAGGAAGTCGGTGTCCTGGGTGGCCCGATAGATAAAGCGGTATTCTCGGGCCAGCGAATCCTGCATCCGGGCGTCATCGCGCGCGGCCCGCACCATCGCCAGCCCCGCCGCCATCGACAGGGGCGAATTGGCGTGCAGGATCTTCAGGGTCTGGGCGTCGCCGTCCTGTTCAAGCGCGTCGATGATGCCGGCCACCGTGTCCTGGGCAAACGGCGACAGGTCCATGGTGCGCAAGGGCGCGGTGGGGGCGTCCTCGCCCTCGATCAGCGACAGGTCGCCGGTGGTTTCCAGCCGGGAAATCAGGTCGGGCCAGCGGTCCTCGGGCAGGTAGATGTCGGCGAAGCCCGCGTGGATCGCGTCGCCCGCGCCCATCCGAGCCCCGGTCAGCGCCAGGTATTCGCCGATCCGCCCCGGCGCGCGGGACAGAAGCCAGGTGCCGCCCACATCGGGGATCAGGCCGATGCCGGCTTCGGGCATGGCGATCTGGGTGGTGTCGCCGACGATGCGGTGGCTGGCATGGCCCCCCACGCCGACACCGCCGCCCATCACAAAGCCCTGCATGAAGGCGACGATGGGCTTGGGATAATCGGCGATGGCCGCGTTCATGCGGTATTCGTCCGCGAAGAACTGCTGCCCCAGGGCGTGATTGCCCGCCAGCCCGGCGCGATAGACCGCCGCGATGTCGCCGCCCGCGCAGAAGGCGCGCTCGCCCTCGGCGTCGATGATGACCAGGGCCACGTCGGGATCGTCGCGCCAGCCGTCTAGGGCGCGGTGGATCGCCAGGGCCATGTCGTGGCTCAGCGCGTTCAGCGCCTTGGGCCGGGTGAAGGTGATGCGCCCGGCGCGGCCGGACTTGCGGATGTTCAGGTCGTTCATGTTACCCCCGTTCGGCCAGCATCGCCCGTCCGACGATGAGGCGCATGATCTCGTTGGTGCCTTCCAGGATCTGATGCACGCGCAGGTCGCGCACGATCTTCTCGATCCCGTAATCGGCCAGATAGCCGTAACCGCCATGCAGTTGCAGGCAGCCGTTCGCCACCTCGAAGGCGCGGTCGGTCACATGCAGCTTGGCCATGGCGCAGAACTTGGTGGCGTCCGGCGCGGCGTTGTCCAGCTTCCACGCCGCCTGGCGCAGCAGGATGCGCGCCGATTGCAGCGCGGTCTCCATCTCGGCCAGGCGGAATTGCAGGGCCTGGAACTGGTCCAGCGTCTGCCCGAAGGCGCGGCGTTCGCCCATATAGGCCAGCGTCGCGTCCAGGGCCGCCTGAGCTCCGCCAAGGGCGGTGGCCGCGATGTTCAGCCGCCCGCCGTCAAGCCCCGCCATCGCATAGGCAAAGCCGCGCCCTTCCTCGCCCAGCACGTTTTCGGCCGGGATCCTGCAATCGTCGAACTGGACCTGCGCGGTGGGCTGGGCGCGCCAGCCCATCTTGTCCTCGGGCGCGCCGAAGGACAGGCCGGGCGTGCGGTCGGGAACGATGACCGCGCTGATTCCGCGCGGCCCATCGCATCCGGTGCGGGCCATCACGATATAGGCGTCCGAATACCCGCCGCCCGAGATGAAGGCCTTGGTCCCGTTCAGCCGCCAGCCGCCATCGGTCCGGTCCGCCCGCGTGCGCAGGGCGGCGGCGTCCGATCCGCTGCCGGGTTCGGTCAGGGCATAGCTGAACACGGTCTCCATGCTGCACAGGCCGGGAAGCCAGCGGGCCTTGGCGTCGGGCGACCCGAATTTCTCGATCATGCCGCCGCACATGTTGTGGATCGACAGGAAGGCCGCGACCGAAGGACAGGCCATCGCCAGCGCCTCGAACACCAGGGTGCCGTCCAGCCGCGACAGGCCGGACCCGCCATGATCCTCGGACACGTACAATCCGCCAAAGCCCAGGGCGGCGACATCGGACCACAGGTCGCGCGGGATGGTGCCGTCGGATTCCCACTGGCGGGCATGGGGGGCGATGCGATCGCGGCCGAAATCGCGCGCCATGTCGAAGATCGCCTGCTGTTCCTCGGTCAGCGCGAAATCCATGCCCTTTCCCCCCGTTAGAAATTGAACATGCGTTTAATTGCCCGGCTTGTCCCGGTTTGGCAAGGGTTGCAGGCCGTGGTGGAATTCCGCGATCAGGTGGCGGACCAGTTCGATAAACGCCTCGTCCCGCGTCGCGCCCGCGGCCATGGCGCGGGCCAGAACGGCGCGCTGGCGGGCTGCGGAGCCGCCTTCGGCCACGATGTCGCGGGTGCGGGCGACCTGGGGCTGGCTGTCCAGGGCATCGGCGTCCTGGGCGATCAGCGCCAGCCAGTCCTCGACCGCCTGGCCGAAGGGGATGATCGTTTCCGCGCCAAAGTCGATGGGGCCTTCGGTCATGCCGTATCGCGCGGCGCGCCAGCGGTTTTCGGCGATCAGGAACGGGTCGTATTGCCGCCAGCGTTGGTTTTGCCGGGACAGCCGCCACAGCATCCGCGTGGTGGCCTGGATCAGCGCGGCCAGGGTGATCGTGTCGTCCAGCCGGGGCGAGGCATCGCAGACCCGCGTCTCCAGCGTCGGGAATTTCGACGACGGGCGCAGATCCCACCAGATCTTGCTGCTGTCCTCCAGGATTCCCAAGCCGATCAGCGCCTGCACCGATCGCTCGAACTCCTCCCACCCGCTGAATTGCGGCGGCAGCCCGGTGCGGGGCATTCCTCCGAAGACGGTCGTGCGATACGAGGCCAGCCCGGTGTCGCTGCCCTGCCAGAACGGGCTGGAGGCAGACAGCGCCAGCAGATGCGGCAGGAAATAGGTCATCTGATTCATCAGGTCGATGCGCAGCGCGGGCGATTCGATGCCGACATGGACATGCATCCCGCAGATCAGCATCCGTCGCGACACCGCCCCCATGTCCCGCGACAACTGGTGATAGCGGTCCTTGTCGGTGTGGAACTGGTCGCGCCAATCCGCGAAGGGGTGGCACGAGGCCGAGATCGGCGCCAGCCCGTAATCCGCCGCGATTCGCGCCACCGTGCGGCGCAGATGCGCCAGGTGTACGCGGCCTTGGGCGATGTCGGCCGACACGGGCGTTCCGACCTCGATCTGGCAGCGCAGGAATTCCGGGGTCACGCTGTCGCCCAACGCGTCCCGGCAGGCCTGCATCATGGCGTCGGGGGCAGGGGCCAGATCGCCCGTGTCCGGATCGACCAGCAGATATTCCTCTTCGATGCCAAGGGTGAAATCGGGTGTGCTGGTCATGGCCGCCTTCATCGTTTGCCGCATGGAACCCGTCGGCGCGGGCGGGCGCAAGGCCCGCACCGTTGCAACACCGGCGAAAGCCGATATTTTTCGTGCTAAGGTAGAATTTATCTCTTTCTACTCGCCAAAACGCGCGATAAAGAGCCAGCTAGCATTTGTTTAAAAGTTGAGTGTTCCAATGAACCTGCTGAGAAAAGCAGCCCTGGCCGCCATGCTGGCCCTGCCGGGCGTGGGGGCTTCGGCCGCCGTCATCGACTTCTCCAACGCCTCGCTGGGAACCCATACCGGCTATGTCGAGGACGGCTTCGTCTTCGACAAGGTGCGGGTCGTCAGCGCCTCCTGCGCCAACAAGCCCAAGCAGAACTGCGCCGCCGAAAACGCCTTCCGCGAGACGACGCTGACGCGTCTTGGCGGCGGTGGCTTCACCGTGAACAGCCTTTGGTTCAGCATCGTTTCGGCGGCAAGCCCGGTGAAGCTGGTCAGCGACAAGGGCTCGGTGACGCTGGCGGTGGGCGATATGCTGGGCGGCCTGGCGATCCAGATGGCCAAGGGCTATGCGGCCGATCTGTCCCGGAACGGCGTCTTCCAGAACATCGGCTTTCTGAAGATCGTCGATCTGACCCTGGGCGATCCGGGCACCGGCCATTTCAAGGGCAACCTGCGCTTCGACGACCTGGACGTGACCGAGGTCGCGCCGGTGCCGCTGCCTGCCGCCGGCGGGCTGATGCTGGCGGGAATGGGCGGCTTCGCGATGCTCCGCCGTCGCAAGCGCCTCTGATCGAAAAGGAAAGGGCGGGGACCATCCCCGCCCTTCGCCGTTTCAGTCCATCGCCTTGAAGTTCAGCGCCACGCCGTCCTTGATCCCCGAGAACCAGCGTGCGGTGACGGTCTTGGTCTTGGTGTAGAAGCGGAAGGCGTCCGGGCCATACTGGTTCAGGTCGCCGAAGGCCGATTTCTTCCAACCGCCGAAGCTGTAATAGGACAGCGGCACCGGGATCGGGAAATTGATGCCGACCATGCCCACGTTGACCCGGCTGGCAAAGTCGCGCGCCGTGTCGCCATCGGCGGTAAAGATCGCCGTGCCGTTGCCGTAATCGTTGTCCATGACCAGTTTCAAGGCGTCCTCATAGCTGTCGCGGCGCACCGTGGTCAGGACCGGGCCGAAGATCTCCTCTTTATAGATCTCCATGTCCGGGGTGGCGCGGTCGAACAGCGACGGGCCGCAGAAGAAGCCGTTCTCGTAACCCTGGATCTTCAGGTCGCGGCCATCGACGACCAGATCCGCGCCCTGGTCCACGCCCGAGGCGATCAGCCGGTTGATGCGCTCCTGCGAGGCCTTGGTGATGACCGGGCCGAAGTCCACGTCGTCGCCCGCGGTATAGGGGCCGACCTTCAGTTTCTCGATCTTCGGCACCAGCCGCTCGATCAGCGCGTCCGCCGTGGCATCGCCCACCGGCACCGCGACGGAAATCGCCATGCAGCGTTCGCCCGCCGCGCCGAAGCCGGCGCCGATCAGCGCATCCGCCGCCTTGTCCAGATCGGCGTCGGGCATGATGATCATGTGGTTCTTGGCGCCGCCAAAGCATTGCGCGCGCTTGCCGTTCGTCGCCGCCCGGCCATAGATGTATTGCGCGATCGGTGTGGACCCCACGAAGCCCACCGCCTGGATTACGTCATGGTCCAGGATCGCGTCGACGATTTCCTTGTCGCCGTTCACCACCTGCAACACGCCATCGGGCAGCCCGGCCTCTTGCGCCAGCTTCGCCAGCAGGATCGAGGTCGAGGGCACGCGTTCCGACGGCTTCAGGATCATCGCGTTGCCGGAGGCAAGCGCCGGACCCATCTTCCACAGCGGGATCATCGCCGGAAAGTTGAAGGGCGTGATGCCCGCGACCACGCCCAGCGGCTGGCGCATCGAATAAAGGTCGATGCCGGGGCCGCCATTGTCGGTGAATTCGCCCTTCAGCATGGCCGGGGCGCCCATGCAGACCTCGATCACCTCAAGCCCGCGCTGCACGTCGCCGCCCGCATCGGGCAGGGTCTTGCCGTGTTCGCGGCTGACCAGTTCTGCCAGGGCGTCCATGTTGTCGTTGATCAACTGGCCCAGCTTCATCATCACCCGCGCGCGGCGCTGCGGGTTGGTGGCGGCCCAGCCGACCTGCGCCTTGGCTGCGCTTTGGATGGCGGCGTCCAATTCGGCCGGGGTGGCCAACGGGACACGGGCGATCACCTCGCCCGTCGCGGGATTATAGACATCGCTGAAGCGGCCCGAGGTTCCCTTGACCTCTTTGCCGTCGATCCAGTGCGAGAGTTCTTCCATGGCATCCTCCTGATCTGCGGGCAGCCTAGCCTTGCGGAATTGCCGGATAAAGAGGAAGGATGGCAAAGACGTTTTGCATTATTGCAAAGGCGATGGGATGGACTGGGACGACCTGCGCATTTTCCTGGCGGTGGCGCGCACCGAAAGCCTGTCGGGGGCGGGGCGCAGGCTGGGCATGGACGCGTCGACCATCGGCCGCCGCATCGCCCGGCTTGAGGGCGCGGTGGGCTCGGCGCTGTTCGCCAAGACGCCGCAGGGATATGCCCTGACGGCCGAGGGCGCGCGCCTGATCGCCCCTGCCGAAGCGGCCGAGCAGGGCGCCAATGCCGCCGCCGAGGCGGTGCGGCGCGAGGCGGGGCTGACCGGCCAGCTGCGCATCGGCGCCCCGGACGGCTGCGCGAACTATCTGCTGCCGCAGGTGGCGCGCGACCTGTGCGCGGCCCATCCGGGGCTGGACATCCAGATCGTCGCCCTGCCGCGCGTGGTGAACCTGACCAAGCGCGAAGCCGACATGGCGGTCGCCGTATCCCCGCCCGACACCGGGCGGCTGACGGTGCAGCGTCTGACCGATTACCACCTGCACCTTGCCGCGCATCGGGATTACCTGCGCGCGGCGCCCCCGATCCGCGATCTGGCCGATCTGCGCGGGCACCGGATGATCGGCTATATCCCCGACATGATCTTCGACCGCGAACTGGATTACCTGTCGGAGACCGGCGTCGACAGCGCGGCGATCACCTCGAATTCCGTGTCGGTGCAGATGCAGGCGATCCGGGCGGGGGCGGGGCTGGGGATCGTCCACGACTTCGCCATCCCCTTCGCGCCGGGCGTGGAGCTGGTCCTGCCCGACCGCATCGCCCTGCGCCGCAGCTTCTGGCTGATCCGCCACGCCGACGACCGCGCCTCGCGCCGCCTGTCGCTGCTGGCCGACCTGCTGGCCCAGGGCCTCCGGGCCGAGGTCGCGCGGCTTGAATCGCAACTTCGTCGCACTTGACGGATCACGATTCGGGGAAAATGATGGATTTAGCAAAAACGCCACCGGAGGATGTCCCATGCTCGTCAATCAGCTGCTGTCGATGAAAACCGCCTCGGGCAAGCCCGGCATCGAAGCGCAGACGATCCTGACCATCCGCCCCGAGGCGACACTGGGCGAGGCCGTGAGGATGCTGGCCGACCTGCGTGTCGGTGCCGTGGTGGTGTCCAGCGACGGCAGGAAGCCGCAGGGGATCCTGTCCGAACGCGACATCGTGCGCCAGCTTGGCGCGCATGGGCCGGACGTCCTGTCCACCCCCATCGCCGAGGTGATGACCCGCGACGTGCAGACCTGCACCCTGGCCGAGGACGCGCTGGCGATCCTGGAACGTATGACCCAAGGCCGTTTCCGCCACCTGCCCGTGGTGGACGACAACGGCGAGATGCTGGGCGTTGTGTCCATCGGCGATGCGGTCAGCGGGCGGCTGAAGGAACTGGCGGCCGAAAAAGAGGCGCTGACCGGAATGATCATGGGCGCCTGACGGCGCCGCAATCGCTTGCAATCCCGGCAGGAATCCGCTTTCCCTGCGGGGCAGGCAAGCAAAGGACGCCCGTTCATGCGTATCGGTCTTTACCCCGGCACCTTCGATCCGATCACGCTGGGCCATGTCGACATCATCCAGCGGGCCATGGCGCTGGTGGACCGGCTGGTGATCGGCGTCGCCATCAACCGCGACAAGTCGCCCCTGTTCAGCCTGGAAGACCGCGTGGCGATGGTTAAGGCCGAATGCGACCAGATCGCCGCCCGCACCGGGGGCGAGATCGTCGTCCATCCGTTCGAGAACCTGCTGATCGACTGCGCCCGCGACGTCGGCGCGCAGGTGATCGTGCGCGGGCTGCGGGCGGTGGCGGATTTCGAATACGAATTCCAGATGGTCGGCATGAACCGCGCCCTGGATGCCAGCATCGAGACCGTGTTCCTGATGGCCGATGCCCGGCGGCAGGCCATCGCCTCGAAGCTGGTCAAGGAAATCGCCCGCCTGGGCGGCGACGTGTCGAAATTCGTGACGCCGCCGGTCCAGCAGGCGCTGTCGGACCGCTTTGGCGGATAGGGCTTGCGACAATCTGTCGCGCTGCTAGCATCCGGTCGAACGCGCGCCCTGACTTGACAACCGGAGGGATTCCTTGACCCGGCCCGACCTGCCCGCGCGCGACGACCACAACCTGCCCGACGACATTCCTGAACCCGCCCAAATCGCCCTGTCGGATCTGTCCGCCGCGCTGACCCTGGGTTGGCGCGATTTCCGCCGCGCGCCCGCCTTCGGCCTGATGTTTTCGGCCTTCTATGTATTGGGCGGCTGGGCGCTGGCCTCGGTCGCCTTCGCGTCGGGGCAGGACTGGTGGCTGATTCCCTTCATCCTGGGCTTTCCGTTGATCGCCCCCTTCGCCGCCACCGGCCTTTACGAGGTCAGCCGCCGGATCGAGGCGGGCCAGCCGCTGGAAACGGCCCGAATCCTGCGCGTGGTGTTCGAACAGCGCCAGCGGCAGATCCCGTCGATGGCGATGGTGATCCTGCTGCTGTTCATGTTCTGGGTCTTCGTCGCCCATACCGTCTTCGCGCTGTTCATGGGCGTGTCGGCGCTGACCCATATCACAAGCTCGACCGAGGTGCTGTTGCAGGGCAGGGGGCTGGCGATGCTGGTTCTGGGCACGCTGATCGGCGGCGGTTTCGCGGCGGTGCTGTTCAGCTTTACCGTGGTCGGCCTGCCGCTGCTGCTGGACCGGGAAGTCGATTTCATCACCGCCATCATCACCTCTTGCCGGGCGGTGGCGGCCAATCCGGGCGTCATGGCGGCCTGGGCCGCGCTGATCGCGATCTGGCTGTTCGTGGCGATCATCCCCGGCTTCCTGGGGCTGCTGATCGTGCTGCCGGTGCTGGGCCATGCCAGCTGGCACATCTATCGCCGGGTGATGGCGAACTAACCCCGGCCGATGAAGGGCATGTTGGTGGCCATCACCGTCATGAACTGCACATTCGCGCCCTGCGGCAGGCCCGCCATGTGCAGCACGGCATCGGCCACCACCGACACGTCCATCAGCGGCTCGGCGTCAGGGGAATTGGTGCTTACCTGGCTCAGCAATTCGGTTGCGGCGTTGCCGATGTCGATCTGGCCGCAGGCGATCCCGAAGGGCCGCCCGTCCAAGGACAGAGATTTCGTCAGCCCCGTGACGGCATGTTTCGAGGTCGTATAGGCCACCGATCCCGGCCGCGGCGCATGGGCGGAAATCGAGCCGTTGTTGATGATCCGCCCGCCCTGCGGCGCCTGCGCCCGCATCACGCGGAAGGCCGCGCGGGCGCACAGGAGCATGCCGGTGACGTTGACGGCGATCACGTCGCGGAACGCGGCGGGGTCCATGGCGTCGGGCGTGACCGGATCGGCGCCGCGCCCGGCATTGTTGAACAGCACGTCCAGCCGCCCCCAGGCGGCATGGGCGCGGTCGAAGGCGGCGTCGACCGCCGCGTCATCCGTCACGTCGCAGGGCAGGATCAGCGCCGGAGCATCGCCCGCCGTGTCGCGCAGGGCATCGGCCCGGCGGCCCAGCAGCCCGACCCGCCATCCCGCCGCCAGGAAGCGCCGGGCGGTCGCCCGCCCGATGCCGCTGCCCGCGCCGGTGACGATGATGGTGCGCGCCTGGGCCATCAGACGGCCCGCTGCCGCTGCTGGCCCAGCCCGTCGATTCCCAGCCGCATGACCTGCCCGCGCCGCAGATAGACCGGCGGGTTCTGTCCCATGCCCACGCCCGGCGGCGTGCCGGTGGCGATCACGTCACCCGGATGCAGCGTCGTGAAGCGAGAGGCATAGGATACGATCTCCTCGGGTCCAAAGACCATCGTCGCGGTGCTGCCGTCCTGGAAGCGGCGGCCGTCCACCTCCAGCCACAGGCGCAGGGCGCGGGGGTCGGCGATCTCGTCCGCCGTGACCAGCCAGGGGCCGATGGGGCCGAAGCCGTCATGGCCCTTGCCCTTGTCCCAGGTGCCGCCGCGCCGCAACTGCCAGTCGCGTTCGCTGATGTCGTTGATGACGCAGTAACCGGCGATATGGGCTGCCGCCTTGTCCAGGGCGATATTGCTGCCGCCGTCGCCGATGAAGATGCCCAGTTCCACCTCCCAGTCCGTCGCGGTCGAATCCGGGGGCAGGGGCAAATCGTCGTCCGGCCCGGCGATGCAGCTTGTCCACTTGGTGAACAGGATCGGTTCGGCCGGAACCTCCATCCCGGCCTCGGCGGCATGGTCCGCATAGTTGAGACCGACCGCCAGGAATTTGCCCACGCCCGCTACGCAGGCGCCCAGCCGCAGATCCTGCTGCGGCACGCCGTCGACCAACGGCAGCGAGGCCGGGTCGATTGCGCGCAGGGCCGCCAGACCGTCGCGCGTCAGGCTGGCGCCCGCGATGTCGGCGACATGCGCGGACAGGTCGCGCACCCGTCCGTCGCCGTCCAGAAGCCCCGGCCGCTCGGACCCCTTGTCGCCATATCGAACCAGTTTCATGCGTTCCCCCCTGTAATCCGGTGGCCGAAGCCTAGCCGATCCCGCACGGTGCGACTTTCCCCATTTGCCACATGCTTTATGCGGGCGGGGGCGAAAGTTCGGGACGGCCGGCCCAAGCGAAACGGCCCGCGCGGGGCGGGCCGTTCTCTGCCCGTCAGGCAGGTGCTATTCGGTGGCGGGCGGCGCCAACTTCTTGGTCGGGCCGTTGGCGATCGGATCTTCCTGCCGCTGGACAGACCCTTCGAAATGCGCGCCGGATTCGATGGCGATGGTCTTGTGGATGATGTCGCCTTCGACGCGGGCGCTGGCCGACAGGCGCACCTTCAGGCCGCGGACGCGGCCCACCACGCGGCCGTTCACGACAACCTCGTCGCCGACGATCTCGCCCCGGATGGTGGCGCTTTCGCCGATCACCAGTTGATGGGCGCGGATGTCGCCTTCGACGGTGCCTTCGATCTGGATGTCGCCCTCGGTGCGGATATTGCCGGTCACCGTCAGATCCGACGACAGGATCGACGGCGCGGACCGCCGCGCGGGCGCCGCCGGGGCGGATTCGGACCGGTCATAGCTGGGCGAGACAGGGGATTCGAACGAGGTGGTGGGGTCCGAGGCTGCGGGTGTCTGCGGTTTCTCGGTCACGCGGGTCTTACTGAACATTGCTTGCTGCCTTGATGAAGCTCATCGGGTCAACCGCCCGACCCTTCATGCGCACCTCATAGTGCAGATGCGGCCCGGTCGAGCGTCCGGTATTGCCCATATCACCGATCCGCTCGCCTTGCGACACCCTTTGACCGACCTTCACGCGAATCCGCGACAGGTGGCCATAGCGCGTCTCGACCCCCAGTTCGTGCTGGATCTTGATCAGGTTGCCGTAGGCGCCCTGGCGGCCTGCATGGGTCACGATGCCGTCGCCCGTCGCATGGATCGGCGTCCCCACCGGCCCGGCCATGTCGATGCCTTCATGCGCCCGGCCCCAGCGGCGCCCGAAACCCGAGGTATAGCGGAACGACTGCTGGACCGGCATCGCCAGCGGCAGTTTTTCCATCGCAATGCGATAGGTGTTCATCTGGTCCAGCGTGACGATGATCTGGTTGGCCTTCGTTTCGCTGTTGGTCAGCGCCGCATCGCCGCGGGTGGACCGGCCCATCGGCGTCAGCGGACCGCCCTGGCCCGAATAACCCTCGCGAATCGTGTCCAGCACGTCCTCGGGGTTCATGCCGACCGACCGGAACACGTCGTCCAGCGGCTTGACCGAGACGCTGACGGCGTTTTCCAGCTGAGTCAGGATTTCGTCGTTGCGGGCCAGGATCTGGTCGCGTTCCAGGGACAGTTCCTCGACCGCGCGGCGGGCTTCCTCGGCCTGCTGGACGGCGGTGGCGCGTTCGTCGGCGGTCTGGCGCAGCTCTCCGGTCAGGATGTCCAGGGCGGCGGCGACTTCCTGGTCGCGGGCCGGATCGGTGTCCCCGGCAGGCGCGCCATCCGCCACCATGTCATTGCGATCGCTGATCGCGCTGCGCAGGGTGGATTGCACCACATCCAGCCCGGCCTCCAGCTCGCGGCGCTTTTCCTCGGAGGCGAGCAGTTGCGACTGCATCTGCGACACCTGCTCCAGCGCGACGGCAAAGCGGTTCTGCGCGGCCAGGGCCTCGGCCGCGCGGGCGTCGCGTTCCTGGGACAGCTCGGTCAGGCGCTGTTCGAACGCGGTCTGGGTGCTGGCGATGCCGCCGCGCGACGACCCCGCGCTGATCGCGTCGATCGCCAGGACCGAGCTTGCGACCAGCGTCCAGCCGAAGGCCAGGGTGATGCCGCTGATGCCGACAAGCTGGGTCAGGGGGCGCAGGCGGACGAACCGGCTGTGATCGTCGGACCGCAGGAACAGGCGCTTTTCCGGCAGGATGCGTTCCAGCGAGGCGTTCAAGCGGTTCGTCACGTTTGGCAAATCATGTCCCCCGACATCGCGCCCCGGTTGAATCGGGCGACCTGGTTCCAGTTTGAAGGGGGTTAATCGCATGTGTGCCTTCCTGGCAACATGCGGGACGAAAACGGTTCCCGCGATGCGCGGAACCTTGCCCCTGCGGGCGAAAATCCGCCGACCGGCCACAAGATGTAGAACGGACGTTCAGGATATTTCATAGGGTAGTGGTCCATTGCGATCCGCGGGAATCCGCAGGGGCCGGTCTATGGGCGGGACCGACCGCTGGTGGCAATCCGGGCGCGGGCAGATCCGGCAGGAAATCCCGATGGGTTCGAAGGCGCGCGGCTTGGTCAGATCCAGCCCGTCGGCATAGACGACGCTGCCCGCATGCGTCACCTCGCAGCCCAGGCCGATGGCGAAGCGGCGCACCGGGGCGTTGAAGGCGCCCGCATGTTTCGACACGTCGCGCGACATCAGCAGATAACGCATCCCGTCCGGCGTCTCGGCCAGTTGGCGCAGGAACCGGCCGGGCTGCTCGAACGCCTGGTGGACGTTCCACAACGGGCAGGCGCCGCCGAAGCGGGCGAATTGCAGGCGCGTGGCGGAATGGCGCTTGGTGATGGTGCCCGCCTGATCGACGCGGACGAAGAAGAACGGCACCCCCTTGGCGCCGGGGCGTTGCAGCGTGGACAGCCGGTGCGCCACCTGTTCCAGCGAGGCGCCGAACAGATGCGACAGCCGCTCCAGGTCGTGACGCTCGGCCTGGGCGGCGGCCAGGAAGGCGCGATAGGGCATCAGCGCCGCCCCCGCGAAATAGTTGGCAAGTCCCACCCGCGCCACGTCCCGCGCGGTCTGGCTGCGGAAGCGGGCCAGATCCAGGGTCGCGTCCAGCAGGTCCGATTGCCGTTCCAGGGCCACCAGATGCAGAAGCTGGAACAGTTGCGTGGGCCGCTCGGCCGCGGCGTTCACCTGGATGTCCTGGCCCAAGCGGCGGAACACGGCATTGGCGGGCAGTTCGGCCCGCGTCACCCGGATGCCGCGCTGCGCAAGCGCCGCCACCCCCGCGTCCCACGGATCCAGCCGCTGACCCGCCGGGCAGGCAAAGCGTTCCGCCGCGCGGTCCACCGCATCGATATAATTGTCGCAGTAATGGAAGAAGTCGCGCACCTCCTCCCACGGGGTGGACAGGGCGTTCTGGCCTGATGCGCCGATCGCCTCGTCCAGGGCGGCCAGCCGTTCCTGGCCTTGGCGGTGGGCGCGGTACAGATCCAGGAAGGCGCGGGCCAGCACCGGAGCATTGGTCGCGGCCAGGCGCAGGTCGGCCAAAGGCGGGGCGGCGTCGAAGATCGGATCGGCCAAGGCCTCCTGCATGTCGATGACCATGCGTTCCGCGTCGCCCGCGGCCAGCGTGGTCAGGTCGACGCCGAATTCCTGCGCCAGCCGCAGCAGCACCCCGACCGAAATCGGCCGATGGTTGTTTTCCATCTGCGACAGATAGGGCAGGGACACCCCCAGTCGTTCGGCGAACCGCTTTTGCGTCAGCCCGCTGCGTCCCCGCGTTTCGCGCAGCGACGTGCCCGCATAGATCTTCTGAGTGGCCATCCCGCTCCCCCATCTTTGCAAAAGCTGCCATAGCGTTTGCAAAGCGGCCAGGGCAAGGGCCGCGACGGTGGAAGGGGGCAGGGGACGAGTCAGGATCATGGCGGGATGGTGACGCAAGAATGCTAAGATATCGTTGCCGCTTGCGCAGGAACGGGCGTCGGGTTTTCATCGCGCCATGAAGCAACGCAACGGCAACCGCATCCTGACCGGAACCCGAATCCGCGAACGCCGCCTGGCGCTGTCGCGCCGACAGGCGGACGTGGCGCGGGCCGCCGGGATTTCAGCGGCATACCTGAACCTTATCGAACACAACCATCGCCCGGTGGGCGATCACCTGGTCCTGCGTCTGGCCGCCGCGCTGGAGGTTTCGGCCGCCGAACTGGCCGAGGGCCGGGAAGAAGCCCAGATCGCCGCCCTGCGCGAGGCGGCGGTGCGTCTGCCCGACGACGTGGCCCCCGAACTGGACCAAGCCCCCGAACTGCTGGCCCGCTTTCCGGGCTGGGCCGCCGGGCTGATCGCCACCGCGCGGCGCGCCGATGCGTTGGAACGCCAGCTTGTCACGCTGTCGGACCGGATGCGGCAGGATCCCTATCTGCTGGCCACCCTGCACGAGGTCTTGTCGGCGGTGACCTCGGTCCGGTCCACGGCCTCGATCCTGGCGGAAGGGGGCGAGATCCCGCCCGACTGGCGGGCGCGGTTCCATGCCAACTTGGATGCAGACAGCCTGCGCCTGTCGAATACCGCGCAGGCCCTGGTCGCCTATCTGGACAGTTTCGAGGCGCAGGACGCCATCTTCACCCCGCAGGAGGAAGTCGAGGCCTGGCTTGCCGCCGGTGCCCCCCCGGTCGAGGACGCCAGCGATCTGGCCTCGGACGCGGGGCGCGCCCTGGCCCGCGCGCATCTGCTCCGAATGGAGGAAGAGCGTGCGGCCCTGCCGGATGCCGCCCTGGCCGTGGCGGCACGGGATCCCGATCCGCTGCGGATGGCCCAGCGTCTGGGCCAGCCGCTGGATCTGGTAATGCGCCGCCTGGCCGCGCTGAAGCCGGTCGGGTTCGAAGCCGCGGGCCTGCTGGTCTGCGACGGATCGGGCGCGCTGACGCTGCGCCGTCCCAGCCTTGGCTTTCCGCTGCCCCGGCCAGGCGACGCCTGCCCGCTATGGCCGCTGTTCCAGGCGCTTGCGACGCCACAGACCGCCATCGCCCATCTGGTCGAAGCGCCGTCCGGCCGCAGGTTCCGCACCCTGTCGCTGGCGACCCGCCATCAGCCGCTGGGCACCGACGGGCCGGTCCTGACGCGCGCGCAGATGTTGATCCTGCCCGAGGAGGCGGGGGCGCCTGCCCGTCCCGCCCTGCCGATCGGACCGGCCTGCCGGATCTGCCCGCGCGCCGAATGCGCGGCGCGGCGCGAACCCTCGATCCTGCTGACGGCCTGAACACAGGCTTTGACAGCACCCGCCCGGCCGTCACATTATCGTGGGAAATGGGGGGACCATTCGCCGAATGCTCGACATCCTGATGATCGAGGATGAACCCAACATCGCCGAGGCGGTGCGGTTCATCCTGTCGCGCGAAGGCTGGCAGGTCGCGCTGCATGGCGACGGCCTGGGCGGGATCGAGGCGATCCGGGGGGCCAAGCCTCGCCTGGTGATCCTGGACGTGATGCTGCCGCACCGTTCGGGGACCGAGATTCTGGCCGAACTGCGCGGCGACCACGATCCCAGCCTGGCGGCGACTCCGGTGCTGATGCTGACGGCGCGCGGGCAGGCCGCACTGGAGATGCCTCAGGCCGATGCGGTGCTGGCCAAGCCCTTCGCCAATGACGACCTGCGCGCGATGGTGCGCCGGATGCTGGTCTGAGGCTGCGCCGTGCCCGACCGGCCGCTGTTTCTTGAACGCGCCTCGTTCCGGCGCAGGCGGCTGGGCGATGCGGCCCGCGTGCTGCCGGTGCTGGCCGCGATCCTGGTCCTGGCCCCGGTCTGGTGGGTGCCCGCCCAGGTCAGCTTCGCGGCGGGCGCGGTCTGGCTGTTCGGCCTGTGGGCCGGGTTGATCGCCGCCGTCTGGGCGCTGCACCGCGCGCTGCGGCGGGCCGATGCCGCGACGCTGCGCGCCCGCCAGGCCATCGCCGCGTCCCCGGAGGACGACCATGCCCTTTGAGGCGCTTGTCGCGGGTTGCCTGGCCTATGTCGCGCTGATGTTCGGCGTGGCCTTCGCCGCCGACCGCGCGGCGTCGCGGGGCAAGGCGGGGTGGCTGGATCATCCGGCGGTCTATACGCTGTCTCTGTCGGTCTATTGCTCGGCCTGGACGTTCTATGGCGCGGTCGGCTATGCCAGCCGGTCGGGGCTGGAATTCGCCACCATCTATCTGGGACCGACGATCGTCTTTACCGGGGCCTGGTGGGTGCTGCGGCGGTTGGTCCGGGTGGCGCGGATGCACCATGTCACCTCGATCGCCGATCTCGTCTCGGCCCGGTTCGGCAAGTCGAACCGGCTGGCGGCCCTGGTCACGCTGATCGCGGTGATCGCCGCCACACCCTATGTCGCGCTGCAACTGCAATCCGTCAGCCTGTCCTTCGAGGTCTTCGCCACCGCCAGCCTGGCCGACATCCCGATGGGCGGCAGCGGCGGCACGGCGCTGTGGGTGGCGGCGGGGCTGGCGCTGTTCACCATCGTCTTCGGCACCCGCAACCTGGCCGCCGACGAACGCCACCACGGTGTCGTCACAGCCATCGCGCTTGAGGCCCTGGTCAAGCTGCTTGCCTTCCTGGCGCTTGGCATCTTTGTCGTCTGGGGGCTGGCGGACGGTCCCGGAGACATGTTAGACCGGATCGAGGAAACGGCCTCAAGCCCCGGACATGACGGCTGGATTTTGAAACCGGACCGTTGGACGGCGCTGATCATCGTGTCCGGCGCGGCGATCATCGCCCTGCCGCGCATGTTCCAGGTTCTGGTGGTCGAGGCCGCGGACGAGGATCGGCTGGCCGTCGCCGGCTGGGCCTTTCCGGCCTATCTGTTCGCCATGTCGCTGTTCGTGCTGCCCATCGCGGTGATGGGACGGCAGCTTCTGCCCCCCGACGCCAACCCGGACCTGTATGTGCTGACGCTGCCCGCCCATGCGGGCCAGAACTGGCTGGCCTTCCTGGTGTTCCTGGGCGGCTTTTCGGCGGCGACATCCATGGTGGTGGTCTGCACCATCGCCCTGTCCACCATGATTTCGAACCACTGGCTGACGCCCTTGTGGCTGATGCTGCGCCGCAAGCCGCAGTCGGGCGACCCCGAGGATCTGCGCGGCTTCGTCCTCAACGCCCGGCGGCTGGCGATCCTGGCGGTGATGGCGGTGGGCTGGGTCTATTACCGGGCGTCGGGGGGGGCGGTGGCGCTGGCCTCGATGGGGTTGGTGGCGTTCACGGGCATGGCGCAGGTGCTGCCCGCGATGATCGGCGGCCTGCTGTGGCGCGGCGCCAACCGGCATGGCGCCTATGCCGGGGTGGGCACCGGGTTCCTGCTGTGGCTGGCGCTGATCTTCCTTCCCTCGGTCGGGATCGGGTCGCCGCCCGCGCTGCCGCCGGGCGTCGATCCGCTGGCCTTCGCGATCTTCCTGTCGCTGACGCTGAACACGCTGGCCTTCATCGCCATGTCGATCTTCGGGATGCCCGATCCGGTCGAACGCCTGCAAGGCCTGTCCTTCGTCAGCGCCGTCGATCCGGTCCGCCACAGCCGCGTGGCGCGCGGGTCCGATCAGGCCGAGCCGCTGCTGGTCATGGCCCGCCGCGTCTGGGGGGCCGAGGATGCGCTGCGCTTCTTCCAGTCCGAGGCCGCGTTCCAAGGCAAGTCCGGCTATCTGCCCGATCTGACGCCGCGCTTTCTGACCCGGCTGGAACGGCGCCTGGCCGGATCCATCGGCGCGGCCACCGCCCACGCGATGATCGACAGCGTGGCGGGTGGGTCCGAACTGACCGTCTCGGATCTGATGCAGGTCGCGACCGAGGCGCGGCGCGCCAAGGAGGAAACGCAGCGCCTGGAAAACGCCCGCGCCGAACTGGCGCGCACCGCCCGGCAGCTGCAAGAGGCCAATGACAAGCTGACCGCCCTGTCGGTCCAGAAGGACGCCTTCCTGGGCCAGATCAGCCATGAACTGCGCACGCCCATGACCTCGGTCCGGGCGTTTTCGGAAATCCTGCGCACGCCGGATCTGTCCCCTGCCGACCGCGACCGATTTGCCGGGATCATCTATGACGAATCCGGCCGCCTGACACGGCTGCTGGACGACCTGCTGGATCTGTCGGTCCTGGAAAGCGGCCAGGCACAGCTGTCGGTCACGCCCGCGAACCTGCACGACCTGATCGAACGGGCGCTCTCGGCGGCCTCGGCCACGCGTCCCGAACGGGTCTTCCGGGTGGAACGAGAGCCCCTGTCCGAATATGTGGGCGTCATCACCGATGCCGACCGGCTGTTGCAGGTGCTGATCAATGTCATCAGCAACGCGCGCAAGTATTGCGACGCCGAACCGCCCGTCCTGACGATCCGGGTGCGCCGGACCCTGCGCGGCGGCGCGCAGATCGACATCATCGACAACGGCTCGGGGATCGAGACCGCGCGCCAAGCCCTGATCTTCGAAAAATTCGCCCGCCTGAACGACCCGGCGCGGGCAGGGGGCGCGGGCCTGGGCCTGGCGATCTGCAAGGAGATCATGGCCAACCTGGGGGGAGAGATCACCTATCTGCCCGGCCAAGGCGGCGCGGCCTTCCGCATCGTGCTGCCGCGTCGGCCCCCGGTGCCGGTGAATGCCGGGTTGCGGCAGGCATAAACCCTTTCTCAACCGCTTCTTGCCACAGTGCAGGTCAAGCAAGGGCGATTCGGGGCGATCATGGCGCAATCTGGTCAGGCAGGACTGTTGAAAACGCTGCTGCGGGTGCGCAAGGGCGATTCGGACAAGCCCGGACGCATTCCCCAGCCGCAGCCCCTGTCGCCCGCCCGTGCTGCGGCCAATGCGGTGGGGCGCGCGGCCGAACGGCTGTACCGGATGCCCGTCCTGCCGGTCGAGATCAGGCCCGGCATCGCGACCCTAGCGGATCTGCCGGAACTGCTGCCCGACCCGTCGCTGCTGATCGTGCTGCAAGGGCCGGGCGACCAGATCGGCATGATGGCCCTGGGGTTCGAGACCGTCACCGCCTTGATCGAGGTTCAGGCCTTGGGCCGCATTACCGGGCGGCCCGCCGAACGCCGCCGCCTGACCCGCAGCGACGCGGCGATCTGCGTCGATTTCGTCAATGCGCTGATGACCGAACTGGGAACGGAAATGGCGGCGGTGGACGGCTTCGGGCCGATCCACGGCTATCGCTATGCGACCCATCTGGACGATCCGCGCCCGCTGATGCTGATGCTGGAGGATCGGCCTTATCGCAGCCTGTCCTTCGACCTGCGCTTCGGCGGCGCGGAAACCCGCGACGGCCGGATTCTGATCGCCGTCCCCCACAAGCCCGACGCGCGCCCGGCCCTGCCGCAACCCGCCGCACGGGCCGCAACCCCCGCAGGCTCCGCGCCCCAGCCCGAGGCCGCCCAGTTCCAGACGCTGGCCCGTGCCATGGCCGAGGCCCCGGTCGAGGTGGTGGGCGTCCTCTGCCGCCGGACCATGACCCTGGGCGAATTGCGCGCCCTGGTTCCGGGCAAGTTGATGGCCCTGCCGCGCGTCACCCTGGCCGAAGCCCGGCTGGAGACGCCGGACGGCCAGCTGCTGGCCACCGGCAAGCTGGGCGAGGCCGAGGGCTGCCATGCCTTGCGGCTGCATGACGCGGCCGGAACCGTTGCGCCGCCGCGGCTGGACCCCGCTTCCCCGTCCGTCGCGCCACCGCCCGCCGATCTGGCAGACAACGACCCGTTCCGCGCCGCACCGGACGCAGAGGTCGTGGCGGTGCGCGGCCTGGGGGCGTGAAATGCTCTTTACACTTGAAATCCGGGCGTTGGGGTCGCATTTAACCCCGGTCCCGAATCAGGCGGGGCGATCATGATGGAGTGAACATGGCCAAGGAAGAAATGCTCGAATTCCCCGGCGTCGTGAAGGAACTCCTGCCGAATGCGACGTTCAGGGTCGAGCTGGAAAACGGCCATGAGATCATTGCGCATATGGCAGGAAAGATGCGCAAGAACCGCATCCGCGTCCTTGCCGGCGACAAGGTGCAGGTGGAAATGAACACCTATGACCTGTCCAAGGGACGGATCAATTACCGCTTCAAGTGACGCGGCCTTCCGACAGGAGGGTGCCGCGATGACCGCGCGCGCCCCGGCCGCATCGCGCCCTCGTCTGATCCTGGGCTCGGCCAGTCCGCGCCGCCTGGATCTTCTGGCGCAGATCGGCATCGTTCCCGATGACATTCGCAGCGCCGATATCGACGAAACCCCGATCAAGGGCGAAATGGCGCGCGAATACGTGCGACGGATCGCCCTGGCCAAGGCCCAGGCCTTCGATCTTGGCCCCGACGAGATTCTGCTGTGTGCCGACACCACCGTCGCGGTGGGTCGCCGCATCCTCGGCAAGCCCGAATCCCGCGATCAGGCCGCCGCGTTCATGCGCCTGATGTCGGGGCGGCGCCACCGCGTCCTGACCGCTGTCGCCTTGCGGCACGGCGATACGACGCGCGATCGCCTGGTGGAAACCACCGTGCGGATGCGCCCGATCGGCCCCGCCGAATTGCAAGCCTATCTCGATATCGGCGACTGGCAGGGCAAGGCGGGCGGCTATGCGATCCAGGGGGCGGCCGCCGCCTTCATTCCCTGGATCCGGGGGTCGTTCTCATCCGTCGTCGGCCTGCCCCTGTCCGAGACCGCCGCCATGCTGGCCGCCTGTGGCATCACCATGAAGGAAGTCCGCCCATGAAGGGACGTCAGGTCATCCTGGGCCAGCTGTTCGGGGCCGAGGCCGCCGCCCTGATCGAGGACGGCGTTCTGACCGACCTGCTGGTCGATGCCAATCTGCTGGCTCCGCTGGTGCCCGGCGACATCTGCCGGGGCGTGGTCGAACGCCTGATGAAGGGGCAGGGCGGCGTCTTCATGCGCCTGCCCGATGGTCAGCGCGGCTATCTGCGCGACCGATCCGGCCTGCGCGAAGGCCAGTCCCTGCTGGTCCAGGTGACGGGCGTGGCGGACGAGGGCAAGGCGATCCCCGTCACCTCGCGCATCGTGTTCCGGGGCCGGCATGTGCTGGTGACGCCCGGCGCGCCCGGCATCAACGTCTCTCGCCGCATCCGCGACGCGGATCTGCGCGCGGAGCTGACCGCGCTCGGCGACGGCGCCGCCCCGCCCGACGGAACCGGCATCATCTTCCGCAGCCTCTGCGCCCAGGCCCCGGGCGAGGAGATCGCCGAGGAACTGCGCAGCCTTCTGGACCTGTCCGCCAAGGTCGCGGGCGAACAGGCGGGGGCGCCCGAACTGCTGCTGGGTGCGGCTTCGCCGCACGAGCAGGCCTGGATGGATTGGGCCGACCCCGAACCCGACATGGTCGAGGAGGGCGAGGGCAGCTTCGACCGCTGCGGCGTGCTGGAGGCGGTGGATGCCCTGCTGTCGCCCGACGTGCCCCTGCCCGGCGGGGCGCTGGCGGTGATCGAGCCGACCCGCGCCCTGCTGGCCATCGACGTGAACACCGGCCAGGACGGCAGCCCCGCCGCCGCGCTGAAGGCCAATATCGCCCTGGCCCGCGACCTGCCGCGCCAGTTGCGCCTGCGAGGCCTGGGCGGGCAGGTGGTCGTCGATTTCGCCCCGATCCCCAAGCGGGACCGCGCCACGCTGGACCAGGTGCTGCGCGCCGCCTTCAAGGGCGAAAGCGCCGAAACCTCGCTGATCGGCTGGACCACCATGGGCCTTTACGAGATCAACCGCAAACGCGACCGCATCCCGCTGCACCGCCTGGCACGGGGGCGCGACTGATGGCCTGCCCGATCTGCAACAAGCCTGGCGTCCCTGCTTATCGCCCGTTCTGTTCGAAACGCTGTGCCGATGTCGACCTGGGCCGCTGGCTGCGCGGCGCCTATGTCATCCCCGGCCAGCCGCAGGACGATCTGTCCTCGGATCAGGGCGCGGATGAAAAAAACCGCGCCGAGGGGCTGGACAGCCGCCCCAAGCGCCCGTAAACACCGCCCACACCACGCGCCAAACGGCGCGCCAAGTGCCCGGATAGCTCAGTTGGTAGAGCAGCGGATTGAAAATCCGCGTGTCGGTGGTTCGAATCCGCCTCCGGGCACCATTTTTCAATGATACAGGTACTTCGGCTCTTTTCAGGGTATCAGTTTCTTGTTCTGTGTGTTGATTTCCACCCGGAACTGAGCCGGATAGGAGCGTAATTTCCACTGAGAATTGAGCCATGTGAACCTTTCCCCAAAGCGATGAGCGGCGGGGGTGACGGTAGTGATCCACATGGGACTTTTGAACATCATTCGACGCATGCACTTGCGGCAGAAGCTGTCGGTCCTGTGGCGGCGCACTAACTTTGGCAGTGACGTGCACTAGCTTTGGCAGAAGAATTTTATTGTCAGCTTCTGGTCTCCCATCGGATTCCTGACAGCAGAAGGGGGCCTTGCGGCCCCCTTTGCCTACCACCGCCGCCGTCTTCTCAGCTGACGGTCATCACGAGCTTTCCGCCGGTCAGGGCGACGCCTGCGGGCAGGGTTGCGCCGTTGTTGACGGCGGTGACGCCCGGCCCGGTCAGGTCGTGGGTGCCTGCGGGCAGGCCGGTGGGCAGGACGATCTGCGCGGTGGCGGCCAGGGTGAGCGTGGCGGCTACGGTCGGCTCGACCAGCCCGGTGCCGATGGCGCTCGAGCGGAAGCGTTGCAGGGGGGCGATGCCGGATGCGCCCACGGTCGCGATCGTGACCGTGATGGGCGTATCGGTGCCGTTGCCTTCCTTTCGGGGTGCCACGGTAATCACGTCCCCCACCTGGGGGTTGCCGACAATATCGGACAGCCAGATTTTGTAGTTGCCGCCGCGGTCATGGATGCGTTCCACCCCGGCGATCCGGGCGGTGAAGCCGCTGACGGACCCAGTGACCGCCTTGCCGACATGGGCGTAGACATAGCGGATCCGCTCCATCCCGCTTTCCGCCGTGACCACGATGCCCCGCTTGAACTCCAGCCGCCCCGCCACGGCCAGAGCCGCGGCGCCGGTCCCGTCCCAGCCCACCTGCGGGCGCAGCCCGTCGATGATCAGCGATCGGGCCGTGCAATCCGGTCCCAGCAGCACCTGTCCCCCCCTGGCCGCCAGGTCCAGGTCGGCGGCCGCGCCGGTCAGCGCCAGGCGCCCGCTGACCACCTCGGCCGACAGCGGCTGCGCGGCGCCGCCGATCCAGATTTGGCCCGCCAGACGGGTGAGGATCGTGCCCGCATCGGTGATCGTCCCTACATCCAGCCGTCCCGAGGTCATCTCCAGGACGCCCCCGCCCAGGGCCAGGGCCGCGACGCTGGCATTGACCGTCCCGAACCGCACGAAATGGCCGTCCAGGTCGGCGCTGTCAGCGACATGGGTGCCGGGCAGGTCTTTCGACGACCAGTTGCGGCGATTGTCCCAGCGGAAGCCGTCGAAATTCGGGTCGGGATAGAAGACCAGGTCCGCAGGCGCCGTGCGGGCGGGGATCGGAGAGCCGAAGCGGCTCTTGGTCCAGCGGATGTCCTCGCGCACGATGTCGCCGATACTGGGGGCAGCGGCCACATGGGCGACATATTCCGGGATGCTGGCCCACTCCTTGCCCAGCCTCTCACCGGCGCGGCGCCAGATCGTCGTCTTGTCCAGGATCGCGGGGGCCAGCCCGCCCACATTGCGGCTGGCCGCGCCCCATTTCCAGACCTGCGTGTCATCCGTCATCTTGGCGCTGGTGGACACCCCGTCGTTCCAGTTCACGGCCTTGTAGGCCTCGGCCGGATCGTCGGGGTTCTTGCCATGGGCGATGATGTTTCCGCCCATCGAGGACAGCGGGCCGTTCACGTCAAAGCCCCAGTCAAGCGCACCTTCCTCGTAGGCGACACGCTTGTAGCCCGCCGAATAAATCACGTTGTCGATCACGTTGTTGAACTGGCCGACGCCGCCGGTACTGTTGACCGCGGCGCCCAGGTTGTTGTCGACCAGCAGGTTGCCCTCAAGATGCAGGCCGGACCGCATCTGCACCCCGCAGGAAGACGACCGCGACAGCAGGTTGTTGCGGATCGTGATGTCGAAGGT
>NZ_JBQEOI010000024.1:0-42169 GCF_052045125.1 Paracoccus sp. 22332 | reverse complement strand
GATGTTGAAGGCCTTCGCCGCCTGACGCTGGCTCATGCCCGCCGCGCAGGCCTGGCGAACCCTGAGATATAGTTCCACGCTGAAAATCCTCGCGCCCTCCCTGCTGCCGCAGAAAGGGAAAGGGTGGACGACTTTTACGCCGCCCGCAGCAGCTCCATGCCGCCGCTTCCGTGGACTAGTTTCTCACCGCCGTTCTCATCATGCACGTCCGTTCTGGGGAATACCGATCGCAGCACGAGCGGCGCGGGCGATGACCAGATCCTCGCGCGTGTTCACGATCATCACCGTGGTGCGCGAAAAGTCCGAGGACAGGATGGTCGCATTCTCGGCATTGCGGCCATGGTCGATCTCTATCCCCATCCAGCCCAGCCGCTCGCAAATGCGGCGGCGCACGACCCGACTGTTCTCACCGATGCCGCCACAGAAGATCAAGGCGTCGATGCCGCCCATCACCGCCGTCATGGCGCCGAGTTCGCGCTGCACACGGAACACGAAATAGTCGATGGCGCGGTGGCTGGCGGCATTGTCGGCCTCTTCCAGTGTCCGCATGTCGTTGGACAGCCCGCCCGACAGACCCAGCAGACCCGACTCATTATATAGGATCTGGCGGATCTGGGCCGTGTCCAGATGTTCCCTGTCCAGCATGTAGAGCAGCACGCCCGGGTCAATCTGGCCGCAGCGGGTGCCCATCGGCAAGCCGTCAAGCGCCGAAAAGCCCATCGACGAGGCGACGGAGCGACCGCGATGGATCGCGCACATGGATGCGCCGTTGCCCAGATGCGCCACGACAACGCGGCCCGCCATCAGATGCGGCGCGATCCGTTCCAGTTCGCCCGTGACATAGTCGTAGCTGAGTCCGTGAAAGCCGTAGCGGCGCACACCCGCCTCGTAATAACGGCGGGGGATGGCGAAGGTGTCGTTTACGAACGGTTGACCGCGATGAAAGGCGGTGTCGAAACAGGCGACCTGTGGCACACCGGGAAAAGCCTGCTGCGCGGCACGGATGCCGGCGATGTTGTGGGGCTGGTGCAGGGGCGCGAAAGGCTCCAGTTCGGTCAGCTTGGCGATGACTTCTTCGGTCGCCAGGACCGGCTCGGAATAGTCCAGGCCACCATGAACGACGCGGTGTCCGACCGCGACCATACGCAGGTCGGGAAAAATCCGCTTGACGGTTGCAATCACCACCGCCAGCGCGTCGGCATGGCCGGTCAGATCGCCCGGCTCCCGTTCCAGCACATTGCCATCCGCATCCTTCAGCTTCAGCGTGCCTTGAGGGCCGATGCGGTCGGCCTGTCCGGTCATCAGCGGATCGTCGCCCAGAGCGGGAAACAAGGCGACCTTCAGCGATGACGAGCCGGCATTCAGCGCCAGAAAGCCGCTGTTGCCGAGGGGCAGGTCTTTCATCCCTTTTCTTTCTTGCAAGCATGGTGCAGCGCGGCCACCGCACAAGACGCGAGCCGCGACATCGGACTGTCCGAGCGGGAGTTCAGGATCACCGGCACGCGCGCGCCGAGGACAAGCCCGGCGCCTTCGGCATGGCTGATGAAGGACAGCTGCTTGGCCAGCATGTTGCCCGCGTCGATCCCCGGCACGACAAGGATGTTGGCATGACCCGCCACGCCGCCTTTCAACCCCTTGGTGCGCGCCGCACCAAGATCCACGGCATTGTCCATGGCCAGCGGCCCGTCGACAAGCCCGCCATGGATCTGGCCCCGTTCGGCCATCTTGGAAAGCAGCGCAGCGTCGATCGACGACTGGATCGCCGGAGTGACGGTTTCCACCGCCGATAGAATGCCCGCGCGCGGCTCCATTCCCAGCGACAGCGCCAGGTCGATGGCGTTCTGGGTGATGTCCACCTTGGTCGCCAGATCGGGGGCGATGTTGATCGCCGCATCGGTGACCATCACCGGTTCGGGGCGGCCGGGCACGTCCATGACGAAGACATGAGTGAAGCGCCGCCCGACGCGTAGCCCGTCGACCTTGTCCAGCATCGGCTTCAGCAGGTCGTCGGTATGCAGGTGCCCCTTCATGACCGCGCCGGCACGGCCTTCATGGACCAGCCGGCAGGCGGTTGCGGCCGCGGCCTGATCACCGGCGATGTCGATGACCTCGGCTCCCGTCAGATCCAGCCCGCCTTCGCAAGCCACCGCCGCGATCCGCGCGGCGTCACCGATCAGGATCGGCAGGATGATGTTTTCGCGCGCGGCCAGCAGTGCGCCGCCCAGCGAATTGGCGTCATCCGGGCAGACCACCGCCACGGGCAGCGGCGCCAAGGTTCGGGCGCGCTCGATGAGCACCTCGAAATGGCGGTGGCGTTGGACGATCAGGCCTGGCACCTCGATATCGCCACGGTTGAATTTCTGCGACGGGGCGATAACCTCGGCTTGGCCGTGGATGATGCGCGCGCCGTCCGCAGGCCGCGTCACCTCGGTTTCCAGGGTGACCACGCCGCTCTCGGATTTGTCGGCCACCGTCACCCGGCACAGCAATTCGTCGCCGGCATGCGCACGCGCGTGAAAATTCAGCGTTTGGCGCTGGTAAAGCGTGCCGGGTCCCGGCAGCAGATTGCCCAGGACCGCCGAGATCAGCGAGGCCACGAACATGCCCGGCGCCACGTTTTCGGGTTCGCCATCCCCGTCCATGTCGCCTGAGGGCAGGTGCATCGGGTTGTAGTTCCCCGATGCCGCCGCGAACACATACAGATCGTCCGGGGTGATCAAACGGCGCAGTTCCGCCGTTTGGCCGGGCTCAAGCTCGGCATAGATGCGATTGACGAGGTGCATTTCAGCCCTCGTCCCGGCCGCTGGCTGGCAGGATGTTGCCGCCGGTTCCAGCAGGCGCCTGCTTGCCATGGGCGGTCTCGGCGGCGGTCGTGTCCGGCGCCTTGGGCGGAGCGCCGACCGCAGGGGGTGTTTCCGCCGTGGCGCGCAGGGTCCGGCGCGCGGACGCGGGGCCGCGGCCGAGGCCCGCGACAGTTGCGGCAGGCGTTTGGGCGTCGATGCCGGCCACATCCGGTGGCCCCTTGACCGTGTCGTCCAACGGATCCTCGGTCACAGTCCCCACAAAGCGCGGCATTCCCAGAACATCGTGGAAGCGCTGCAGCATCCGTTGGGTTTCGAGCGACATCTCCTCGGTTGGGCCGGGGATGAAGCGCACCACCTTCAGCGCTAGCTCCCGATCCGCCATGTCGGGCAGCAGCATGGGCAGGGTCTCGATCGCGCGCTCGGGCTCGTAAGTCGCGAGCAGCGTCTGTTCGTGGATGATCCGCGCGCGCCGGTCAGCCCCCAGCGACCGGAACGGCTCGTCCCGCGTCAGCACCGTCGAGGACCGTTCCAGCCGGTCGCGGCGCACGCCCTTGCGTTTCTCGGCCAGCAACACCAGCATGCGGATGACCGCCTCGGCAAAGCCGCCGCGCTCGATATTCTGCAGCGCCAGGGCAACCTCGGGCAGACCGCGTAGCTCGCCAGTCCGTTTCAGGGTACGATGCGCCTCATGCGTGCCGCCGAAGCTGCGCATCCAGGGATTTGACCACAGTGTGTAGAAGCTGAGTTCATAGATCATGTCACGGCTGTCGCGCATGACGTCGATCATCTGCTCGGTCGCCTCCACCCACAGCGCTTCGGCGGCCAGCCAGGGGTTGTCCGGCGCGGCCTTGCGGCGGTTTTCGCGGACCTTCTCGGCCAACTGGGCAACATGGCCCATCATCGGGTTCTTCGACGAGGCCAGGGCGCGTTCCAGCCGCTTTGGATGCAGCGCCCGCGACAGTTCGGCCGTGGTTGGAGTGACCATGGCCTTGATCAGCGGCCGCATCATCGTGTCATAGATCTGCGTCTGCACCTCCGAGGCGCGGGCAACGGCGGCGAAGGGACGTTCGTCCGCGAGACCATCGTCCAGGGCGCGAATGTCGTTCAGCGTGCGTTCGGCGAAACCAACCGTGAAGTGCTTTTTGCCGTCGCGTTCCTCGACATCCTCGATGCGCATCTCGTAAAGTCCCGGTGCCAGCGCCTCGATGGTCTTCAGCGTCGAGGCGACCTCGGCATGTTCCTTCTTCGCGATCTTCGAGGACACAAAGATCCCCAGATGGCCCACCTCTTCATGGACCATATAGATGATGCGCTGTCCACAGATGCGGATTTCCTGCACATCGCTATAGGTTTCGGTGATCCAGTTCAGGGCCTGCTGGGGCGGCGTGATGTTGTCGCCATGACTGGCGAAGACGATGATTGGCGCATGGATCGCCTTGAGGTCGACGGGTCGGCCCGGTTCAATCCGTGCCTCGTTCTTGGCAAGGCGGTTGCCGACGAAAAGCTGCTCGACGATCCAGCGGATTTCGGCCTCGGTCAGCATGAAGAAGCCGCCCCACCACGTTTCGAATTCAAGAAAGCTCTTATCGCCCTTGTCGATGTCGCGGAACAGGTCGGTATACTTGCGAAACAGCGTGCGGCCGGGGTTCAAGGCCTCGAAGTTCTGGACCAGATGCGCGCCGTCGAAGATGCCGCCGCCCAGGTCGGATACGAACATCGCGATCCATGTCCCGCCCAAGATGCCTGCGTTGTAGCGCATCGGGTTTTCGCCCACCTTCCCTGCCCAGGGAACCACAGGCGCGCCGTTGACCACGATCGGACCGGTCAGATCGTTGTTGGTGGCGGCCAGCAGCAGCGTCGCCCAGCCACCCTGGCAATTGCCGGTGATAATGGGATTGCTGGACTTCGGATGGCGGCGCATCACTTCGCGTACAAAGGCAGCCTCGGCGCGGGAGACATCGGCCAGAGACTGCCCGGGCTCGGGACGCGAGCGGAAGGCCACGAAATAGACGGGATGGCCGGCGGCCAGAGCTACGCCGACCTGGCTGTCGCTCTTGAAGCCGCCGATCCCCGGCCCGTGCCCGGCACGCGGGTCGATGATGATATAGGGACGGCGGGTGTCGTCAACTACGACACCTTCGGGCGGCGTGATCTTCAGCAGCATGTAATTGCAGGGATAGGGCAGACCCTTGCCGTCCATGACCACCTCGTAGTCATAGATCAGCACAGGCGGGCAATCGGCCGCCTCGTGTGCCAGGAAGATGTCGCCGCGCTTGCGCAGCGTGTCGGCGGTCAGCACCGCGCGTTCGGCCACATCGCGCTGATAGTCCGCGAGGGAGGCGCCCAGACGGCCTTCCGAGTGAAACTGGCTCATGGACTCAGTCAAGGCCGATCCTGCCTCAAGCAGCCTGCGGGTCCGCTCGGCATGGTCTTCCAGGATGCGCCGGCTGTGGCGCTGCACCGCCGTGGACAAGATCCTGGCGGTCTGCGAACTGGCCTCGATTTCGGCGCGAGCGGCACCGATCCTCGTTTGCAGCAGATCAAGCGTGTCGCTCTGGATGCGCGGCGTGCCAGGCTGAAGCCTTGGATCAAAGAGGTCGAACACGCTTGCCATCTCGAACATGGCTTCAATGGTGGCCGGACATTCGCCCGCAGGCGATCCTCGATCGGATCATACCCGCCTGCGTCGGGCAGTGGCGAAAAGGACGAGCTATCGGTATTCTGCTTCATGGCGTGATCTCCCTGGCGGTTGCCGCCGCCGGTTGGGTGGGTGTTGGTTCACCCGGAGATTACGCCGCCAGACAATTTCTACCACTTCCGAGACACGACCCCAAAAACAAAGCCCCCGGTGATTGCCGGGGGCTATTTTCTTTCTATGGCATAGCTGTCCCAGGCCTGACGAATTCAGCGGCCTGCTGGAACAGCCTGCCTATGAGGCCCTGCAGGCACTATCGCGGTCGCGATCAACGGGTGTTATGGTACGGCGAGGGTGTATGATAGCGTGCTTATGCCCCGGTGTCAGAGCTATGGGCGTCGTCTTGGGCTGCTGACGCTTCGCCACTGTCGCCGGCGGGCTGTTCTCGAACTATTTCCCTATTTACGCACCAGCTCCGCGACTAGCCGCGCCGTTTTCGGGCTGACTGTAGGTTTCTCGGTCACTCACTGTCGATCAAGGACAACATGCGAGCCAAAGGCCGCAATGCCATGTCATATCCGGCGCCCTGCTGCGTCATCTTGGCCTCGGCCTTGTAGGGCATATGCCCCGAAACCTCGAGGAAACTACTAAAGGCACGGCGGTAGAGCGCGCTGTAATCCGGCCAAATAGCCTGACCGTCGGTGGCCGCGATTTGGCCCGGAAGCACACGAAAGCCACTTCCGGGCCGAAGATCAGGCCGCTGCCTCAGTCTTCACCTTGGTGTCTTGCATCCGGTAACGGAACTTCACGTCGGTCAAGCCTGCAGCATCAGAAAGCTGAGCAGCAAGGAGTTGCGGCGCAAGGATATCCACGATCCCTTGAGCGATCAGGTTGCCGAAGGCAGGAACGTGAATGGCTGTCAGAAGCAAACCGTCGGACACGGACTTGTCCGTGGTGATCAGGAGGACTGGGCAGCCGATCTTCTCAACCTGATGGGCCAACTCAACTTCGCGGCCGTCGCCGATAATAATCACTCCAGTGGTAGCGTCCATCGCCTCCAGCGGCCCATGGAGGTAATGCCGCGTGTCATAGGCCGAGGCCGGGATCCGTGCGGCTTCGCGGATCAACAGGGAGGCCCCATCGGCCGTGCCCAGTGCGGCACCCGCGCCCACGCAGTCGATCGCCCTTCGCGTTGCAAAAAGCTCTCCCAGCCGGTCCATCTTCTTTCCTGCGTCTGCAAGTGTCTGCTCTACAACGGTAGACAAGTCCGAGAAGCTGTCGCTGGTAGCACCCAAGAGCCGTTCCACCAGCATGCCCATGCCGAGCAGCGTCGCGGTATAGCCGACACTCGAAGGCGTAGCATCCTGCCCCTGTGCAATCTCCAGATGGAAATCAGAGGCTGCAGCCAGTGGGCCTGTCCCATCCTTGCTGATGCCAATCCGCTTGGCAGACGCCAGCTTTTGGAAGGCCATAACTGTTTCAATGCTACGGCCGCCGGCGGAAAGTCCAATCAGGGTATCCGCGAGATCATGTCCAGCCGCCATGTCACAGGCACGGATTGCGGAAGCGCGGCAGCCCTTGGCCTGCAGTTCTGCGGCTCCGACCACGGCGGCAGCAAAGCTGGCACCAATGCCAGTGACACCAATAACAGGTTGAAGCAGTGCCGACAGGTCTGCGTCGGCCAGTTGACGGGTGACGGCTGCGTGCGTGTCGGCAAGCGCCTCGGGCTGGCGCGCAATTGTGGAACGGTAGCTCATCTGTCTTTCCTTCTTCAGACTTTCTGGGAATGTTCCGGGGACAGGCCGAAGCCCTTGGCGTCCCGCTTGTTCGTGATTTCCGCTGCAAGACGGCAAGCGCCATCCACGGGATGACCCTCGAAAAGCTGCGGCGTGACTTGGCCGTCACTGCGGATCTGGACGGCGGTGACAAACGCATCCCAAAGAGGTGGTTGCGATACGATCACGCTTCCCCCTGCTACGACATGAGACGCCGTGCTGCCGCGCAGCCGGAGATTCACCACGAGGTCCGCCAAAGCTTCAGCGCCCTCGACAATCACGCGGCGGGCCAGGGGCGATCCCTCAACATAGGCGTCAAAGACGGCTGGGGCATGGGCACCAATGGCTGCCGCGTTGCCTTGGCTGGCCAGGGCACTCCCCAGGCGAGGCAGTTCCGGCTGACCGAGCGAGGCGTACATTCGGTGGATCAGTGGGTCTTCGGTGGTAGCACCCGTATCCAGTGCGCGCGCAATGGTGCGCGCGGCTTCCCGAACCAGCCCTGCGGCACTGCCGTCGTCACCGATCAGCCACCCCCACCCTCCCGCCGAGATCATCCGGCCGTCGTCGTCACGGCACACCGCAATCGAACCGGTCCCTGCAACCAGACCGATCTGACCCAGCCGTCCCATGGCCAATGGCATCAGTTCGGCGTCATTGACGACGCGCAGTGGCACCGATGTCCTCGTCCGCAAGGCCGCGGCAAAGGCCTCGCATTCAGGATCGTCGTCACAGCCATGCGCCCCGACGCCAATTCCCACCAAGGCTGTTTCGCCGGTCAGCTCCTGTATCAGACGCAGCAGACTGTCGGCATCGGAGGCGAAGTCGCGACCACGCCAGGATGAGCTGGGCAGCACCACTTCGCGCAGCTTGACCAGGTTGCCTTCTTCAAAACGCCCGAGACAAATTTCGGTCTTGGTGCCCCCGATATCGACGCCGGCAAGGGCGCCATCAGGCGATAATGCAAGGGAACTCATGCGCGGGCCCGCAGGCGTTCGCCCGCCGCATCAAAGACAAGCGCCCGGTTGCTGGCAATCGTTACCGCCACCTCGTCACCAAGATGTGCAGCATGTCTGTCGGCCCTTACGCCGATACGCGTCCCGTCGGACAGTTGCATATGGAGGTAGGATTCTGCCCCCAGGTCCTCGATCAGAGCGACCTTTCCCGAAACTGACAAGTTATCGTCCGCTACAACCTCTCCGGCGCGGAGCACCCGAAGGTGCTCGGGGCGCACCCCAAGGTCGATCTGCATACCTGGCGCCAGGCGAACACCGGCTGGCAGCATGACGGTGCCGCCGGCGGCCAGATCGGCCTGGGCACCATCCCTTGTGCGCGCGGACAGGAAGTTCATCTTGGGCGAGCCGACGAAACCGGCGACAAACCTGTTGTCGGGATCATCATAGAGGTCCAGCGGCCGCCCATATTGCTGGACCTTTCCGCCGCTCATGACCACCATCTTGTCCGCCAAGGTCATTGCTTCGACTTGGTCGTGGGTGACATAGATCATCGTGGTGCCGAGCCTGCTGTGCAGCTCCAGCAACTCGGCCCTCATCTGCACACGCAACTCAGCATCAAGGTTGGACAACGGTTCATCGAACAGGAACACTCGAGGTTCGCGGACGATCGCCCGTCCGATGGCTACACGCTGCTTTTGCCCCCCCGACAGCTGCCCCGGCTTTCGATCGAGCAGCTTGTCCAGCCGCAGAATGGTCGCGGCCTTGTTGACGCGGTCCCGGATCAGCGCCTTCGGCATGTGCGACATGCGCAAGCCAAACGAAATGTTCTGGAACACTGTCATGTGGGGGTAGAGCGCGTAGGACTGGAACACCATTGCTGTTCCGCGCTTGGCCGGATCAACATTGTTGATGACTTCGCCTTCCAGAGAGATAGTTCCTGATGACGGCGTTTCGAGTCCAGTGATCATCCGCAGAAGTGTTGATTTTCCGCAACCTGACGGGCCGACAAAGACGACGAACTCGCCGTTCTCAATAGATAGGTTGATGTCGTCCAGAACGCTGAGGGTTCCAAAACTTTTTTGGAGGGACTTGATTTCAAGAAAAGCCATTGCTTTCAAATACTCCGATCAGCCTTTGGTGCCCGACATCGCAATGCCTTCGACGATCTTCCGTTGGAAGATCAGGAAGAACAGCAATGGCGGGATCGCGGCGAGTAGGTTGGCGGTCATGACGACATCGACCGTCTGATGAGACAGGGGCGCATTGAACAGCCCGACGACCTGGCCGACCGTGTACATGTCGGGCGTCGTGGTCACGATCAGCGGCCACATGTAGTTGCCCCACGTCTGCATAAAGGTCAGAATCGCTAACGTGACCAAGGCATTGCGGCACAGGGGAAGTGCAACGTGCCAGTAGATCTGGAAATGACCGGCCCCGTCCAGCCGCGCCGCCTCGATCATGTCCTTGGGAATTGCACCCATGAACTGCACCAGCATGAAAAGGCCAAAGGCCGAGGCAAGGCCAGGAATGACCAGACCGCGCATGGTGTTCAGCCAGCCTAGCTCTGACGTCAGCAGATAGGTTGGAATGATCGTTACGGCAGTCGGCACCATCAGCGACAGCATCACGATCCCGAACAGGATACGCTTGCCGGGAAACTCGAACAGCGCAAATTCGAACGCGGCTAGAGAGCCTACCAGGCTTACCCCGAGGATCGTCAGCAGGGCATAGGCCAACGAAATGCCGTAGGCTCGGAGATAGCCTGTCTGCGTAAAGATCATGACGATCTTATCAATGCCGGCGGAAAATGAGGTTGGCCACAGCCGCGGGTTGATCGCTACGGGCTCACCAGGAAGGGAGAAGACAACGTTCACCATCCACCAAATGGGAAAGATCGTGATTACGGCAACGGCAATTGCGATGGTCCATTTCAAGACTGTCCAGATCGAGACATGCCGTGCTGGGGAGAGTGTGCTCATTGACGCTGCCTCCACGTGCGGATCAGGAAAAGTGCAGCCGTCACGGCGATAATTGCGATCGTGAGCAAGAAGCCATAGGCCGAGGCTAGGCCGAACTGGACGCCGCCAAAGGCGCGACCCATCATGTCCATGACCGGAAACAAAAGCGCGCCTCTCCGCCCGCCGTATTCCGTGAAGGACGATCCGGTCAGAAGCCACGGGGTGTCAAACACCTGCATCGCCGAGATGATCGCATAGGTCAGCACAAAGAACAGAACGGGAGCCAACATCGGGATGGTGATGTGGATCACCTGCTGAAACTTGTTGGCCCCATCCAAACGGGCCGCCTCGTAAAGATCGGCGGGAATGTTCTTCAGCCCTGCCAGGATGATGACCATATTAAATCCAGCCGATACCCAGATATCCACCGCGATTAGCGCGTACATCATGGTACCGGTGTCATTCAGAAAGCTGACGGGCTCGGCGCCGAACCAGCCCAGCAGCATGTTCAGAAGCCCGAAGTTCGGTGCATAGATCCATCGCCAGATCGTCGCTGCGAGAAAAGCAGGCAACACGACCGGCAGGAAATAAGCGTTGCGAAAGAAATTGCCCCATCGGCCGGTGAAGCTGTCCACGAGCAGCGCCAAGCAAAAGGCGACAGTTAGCCCTAAGGGAACGGTGATTACGATATAGTGGAGCAGGTTCCACATCGCTCGCGAAAAGTCGCGGGAGCCAAGAAGCTTGCTGTAATTTTCGAAGCCGACATAGGCGGGTTCGCGGACGCCATTCCAGTCATGGAAGCTGTAGTAAAGGCCGCTGAGAATAGGATAGAGAAAGAAGGCCGCAAACAGCACCATGAACGGAGCGATCATGAGGTAATGCGGCTGGTGATGTCGAAATTGTCGCATCGTTGTCCTGTGATTGGTGCGGACAGCCGGAGGCCGCGTTACACGCAAAGCATCCCGCCCCTAGATTGGCGGGATGCAGGCTCGGCAGCTGTCAGCCAGCCACGCAGTCGTTCAGTTCGGCGATCATCTCCTCGGCGCCTTCTGCCGGCGTGAAATCGCCGTCTGCAGTGGCCGAAACATAATCAACGACGATCGAAGAATAGCAGGCCGGAACGGGTTGGATCAGGTAGGGCGGGCTGACGTCCATCGTCGCGGCAACCGCCTCGACAGATTTCGCGACCAATGGCAGGGCCGCAACTTCAGGTTCAGCCATGGCTGCGTCATTCGAGTTATAGCGAGACAAAAGCTTTGCCCACCGCGCCATTTGCTCTTTCTCTGTGATGTAGGCTGCAAATTCCCACGCCACATCGAAGTTTTCACCAGGAGCGACACCCACGATCTCGAAGTTCTTGATGCCACCATGCTTGTCGGCCGTGTCCCCGGGCAGAAGGACAAAGTCATATTTGAGACCGCTGTTCTCCGCAGCCTCGGCATAGGTCGGATTGACCCAAGGACCGATCGAATGGAAAGCAAGTTGGTCAGTAACAAACAGATCCTTGGTCGCCTGGTCGTTGCGGCTGGTCCCTGATGACAGCGGCTTCATTTCGACGAATTTTTCCAAAACCTTCGTCATCACGGCTGGGTCGATCCGCGTCTTCTTTGCCTCCCAGTCGATGCCCCAGGTCGAGACGTCGCCGGAAACGGCGTACATTTCAGCAATTGAGTTGAAGACAAGAGCCTGATCAGGGATTGCGAACTTGCCCGCGTCCTTGACCGTCTTCATCTGAGCCAACCACTCGGCCCAGTCGGTAGGCGGCTTAGAGGTATCTATGCCTGCTTCTTCCAGAACAGTCAGGTTGCGAAACAAAAGAGAGCCGTAGCCGGTGTAGGGGATGCAGTACATCTCTTCAGGGCGAGGAGAGCAGTTTTTGATCGCATCTTCGTTGAACTGGGCGCGGAACTCTTCAGGCATTGCCATCCACTTGTCGTGGATGTTGGCTAGAACGCCCACATCAGCCAACTGGGCTCCGACGCCAACCACGTTCATAAAGACGTCGGGTAGATTACCGCTGGCAGCGCCTGCGATCTGTCCAGCGGTGAGATCGTCGTCCCCCTTCCCGATGATGTTCACTGTTACACCAGGATGAGAGGCGGTAAATTCTGCGATGAACTCCTGTTGCAACGCCAATGCGTCACCTTGGGCGAAGTCAGAAAACACCCAATAGTCAAGGCTTTGGGCACCAGCAGCAGTTCCCGCTGCAAGGCCTACGGACAAGGCGAGCAGGCTTGCAGTTATTCTATGGGTCATCATCCAGAACTCTCCCGTTGGGCCGATTCTTCATCAAACCGGCGTTTAATTGTTAGGCAGCTTAACAAACAAACTTGGACGGGCAAGAAATTTTTTCACCTTCTCAAAATTTGGTGGTCACATCAGCTCGTGGCCTTGAGCATTGAGAGTAGTGCACGTTCCGCTGCCAAGCGTTCGGCGCCAAGAACTGTCGCTTCTGACGCCAAGGTGCTGGTGGTGATTTCTACAGGGAAGGCCAGGCGTTTTACGACCTCTTCAACCTTGGGGCGGAGCAGTGGAGAGGCCCCGTAGCCGCCGCCCAGAACAACTAGTCCGGGATCAATAACACTGACACATGTGGCGATAACTGCGCCGATGTCTTCTGCATGGCTCTCCACATGAGAAAGGGCCGTCTCGTCTCCCTCCCCGGCACGGGTAAGAAGTTCATAGGTGCTGGCTGGAGGATTCCCGCTCGTGGCGGGCCATGCTGTGCGAACCCTCGCCAGAAAGGCCTCGGTTCCAATATACCGCTCCACCTCACCAGCGACAGGCTTCATCCCGGGACCGAACGGATAGGCGATATGGCCTACCTCACCTGTTGCTCCATTCACGCCTTGAAGAACCTGACCATTCAACATCAGTCCCAACCCGACCTTCACACCAACCTGAAGAAAGGCAAAGGTTTGACGACCTTTTGCCACCCCATAGTGATATTCGGCCACCGCCGAGCAGTTGACGTTGTTCATCAGCAGCACGTCGATGCCGGCTGGTGGGGTGAAATTGGAGTAAATCACATCCTGTTGGGTGGCGACGGTATCGCCTTCGGGTCCTACGACTCGCGTCGGCAGGGCGATCACCATTCCATGTAACCGTCCCCACTCCTGCTCCGTATTAACAAGCGCTTCGGCTACTGCCGATGCGACCACGCTGCTAATCTCCGGCGAGATCGAGTAGTGGCTTCTCGGCAAAGGATGCAGGCTGGAGTATAATAGCCGCCGGTCAAGTGTGCTGAGCCTCAGCCTCACATGCGTCGACCCGGCATCTATAGCCATGACGTGACCCGCCGACGTTGCAACGCGATACTCGATTGCTCGGCGTCCTGTGCCCCCTTGGATTGCACCGATTGGCTCGACGACTCTGGCTCTACTAAGCTCAGCGATCGCTGCGGACATGGTTGGACGCGATAAACCGAGCTGTTGGCCAAGCTGGGGCCGAGTTGAAGGTCCAGCCTCGACAAGAGCATTCAGTACACTCAGGGCGCTGCTGGTCAGCACCAGGGATGGACGGGTCATGAATACTCGCAGCAGCGGAATTGTTGGCCTATCGTCCGCTTCTAGGGAGTTTTCAGTAGATGGACCAGCGGGCATAACACCCACTCCTGCCACCCGAACTATCAACCTATCCGCCCGACCAGCCCCAAAACCGCCTCCCCCTCAATTCCTTCCGAAAGGAAGGACAGACTAGGAGCCTTGTGGTCTTGCCCCCATTTCACCGGACACTCAGGCTGTTGCGATTTGGGCCGCAATGAACTCGCGGTTCAAGCGCATCACAATAACCTTGCCGTCATGGATGTGCTGCGGCCGCTCGCAATACTTGCGGGCCAGCAGCAGGTTGTGTGCTTTCATGATCGGGTAAGTGCGCTTGTGATTGCACGGCGCCAAGCCTTCCGATCGCAGTTGGCGGTTTAGGATTGCGGTGATGCGACGGTAGCCATAGGTCGGCCGCGCCGCCACGAGTGCTGTGATGAGCGGCACCACGTTCACGGCGTCTTTTGGCCTGCGGCCTACGCCGTTCACCGTCTTGCGCCTTGTGGTAGCGCCGCCGCGGCTTCGCTTTGCCCTGCAGCCGGTTGACCAGGTTGGAGCGGGAAACCCCCAACATCTCGGCCACCGCCTTCACTGGAAACCGCCCTTCAATGGCGACCGCGCGAGCAAGGTCGGTTTTTTTACCCGTGACTTGTCTAGGGCTTCCCGCAGGATCTCTGCCTCCAGCGTCTTGCGGCCAAGCTGGCGTTCAAGTTCACGGATGCGGCTTTCCATCTCGCGAACCACGCGATTGCTGGTCACATCGTCGTCTTCGGTCACCGCGACGCTTCCCCCTTCCAGCATCAGACGCCGCCAACGATACAACAGGTTTGGCGCTACGCCATTGCGCCGCGCCACGACCGAGATGCTGGCCTGTCCATCCAGCGTCTCCTCGACGATCCGCAGCTTCTCGGCGGCAGTCCAACGGCGCCGACGGCCGCCATCGGTGATAATTTCGATCTCTGACATAAGCACGTGCTTAGGCATATGCCTAAGCCTCCATGGTTATGCCCAAGTGTCCGGTCGAATTGGGGGCCAGTTCACCTTGCTTCAGAATTTCTTGTATGATCGAGGTTGGTGTATGGAGTGGAGATGCTTCAGACAGAGGAGCCGGCACGACGATGCGGTTGCACGAACTGGGCTGAGGGGGCGAAGCGGCTGTCAAACGAGTTTGGCTGCGCCTGCAATACAGTCCGCCGCTCTCTCAATCCTGGTGGGGATGTTTTTTACGGTAAATCAGACCAATCGATCGGCGCATACCACTCTCGTTGAGGATATGTCGCAATCGCGATCACGGGTGTTATGGAATATTTGCGCCTACGTGATGCCATTATGCGCTCCGGCTTCGGGTGACTGCTGGCGCTCTCGTCACCGTAAGGACTCTCTCGCCACAAAAGTTGTTGGGAAGGTGACAGAGTTTGGACGATTGCCGGTCATGATCCAATCCATCAGCAAGCGCGCCGCTGTTGAGCCGATGCGGCGATGGGGGACGTGAACGGTGCTCAAGGGCGGTGAAACAGCGCGCGCAAGTTCGATATCATCGAATCCGGTCACTGAAAGCTGCGAAGGCACGTCAATGTCCAATTCTCGCGCGGCGCGAAGAACACCTGCGGCGATGACGTCGTTGGCGCAGACGATCGCTGTAGGCCGCGATGTTTTGGTCAAGAGGTAGCGGGCCGCTTCCTCTCCATCGTCCAACGTATAGGGAACCTCAATCAGCCAATCACTGGGCAGCACCAGCCCATGCGCCTGCATTGCCGCTGCGACACCGGCGACTCGCGCTTCGGCACGGTCGTTACCGTTCCTGATGCCTGAAATCATTGCTATCTGACGATGCCCCGCCACAATCACGCGCTCCGCTACGTCACGTGCGGCTGCCTGATTATCGAACCCGATAGTGACATGTGTTGACCGCGCCGGATCCGACCAGAGGATCACGAAAGGTACTCCCCGCGTATCCAGCAGGCGATAGGCAATCTCTGACCGGTAGATGCCGATCAGTGCCAGACCATCGACGCCGCGGGCCAACAAAGATCGCAACTGCGCCTCTTCCCGCTGCGGCGAATAATGCGATGTTGCAACCAGAAGTGTCACATTGCTTTCCGACAGAGTTTCCTGCAACGCCTGAAGCGCTCGAGCAAAGATCGCATTTTCCATAGTTGGAATGATCGCGCCAATAGTGTTCGTGCGTTTGGACGCCAAGGCCTGCCCGCCGAAATTTGGCGTATAACCCAACTCGGCTACCGCACGCTCGACTGCAAGGCGCGTTTCTTCGCGCACGCGTCCAGTAGCGTTTAAAGCACGAGAGACGGTTGCCGTTGAGACGCCCGCCAATCGCGCGACATCCTCAATCTTGGGCTGTGTTCCGTTGCGGTTTCCATTCCTGTCGTTCATCGCCCGCCTCGCCTTTCTTCCGAGGCTAACAGTGTAAGCGCTTGCGCGACAGAATGTAAGCGCTTACATTTGCACTACGGCGACGATTCGTTTACATGAGGAGGTGTAGCGATGAAATTCTCCGGACTTATCGCATTTGCAGCGTCGGGGCTGTTTGGAGCGCTTTTCCTGATCAACCTAATCGCGGCCCGACGTGGCGCGGGATGGCTTGGCACCGCATCCGAGGCATTGGTCCTGCTGGTTGCGGTTGCCCTGTTTGGCATTGGTACTCTGATCTTGGAGCACCGCAGCAAACGATAAGAACAAACGTTCCAACAGGGGAGAGGTGGAACATTGTCACAGGAAACAGAACAGAACTGGAAGGCGCATGCATCGCGGCGCAACTTTCTGAAGCTGGCAGGCACGGGCAGCTTTACCGCGGCAGTTGTCGCATCTGCGGGCGGCATCCTATGGTCGAACGCCGCTGCCGCCCAAACTCTTAATGAGGAACGGGAGCGAGAGCGGGCGGCCGAACACATCATGACGCTTGCTACGGCCTATGTGCTCATGGCGGATCGTAGCTACCCGATCATGCAACTCGATCTGAAGGAGAACATTCAGAATGCCAGCGGCGGCAAGATCTATGTCAAGCTTGCTCCCGCGGGCCAATTGGGAGCAGAGAACGAATTGCTGCTCAAAGTGCAGGGCGGCACCATTCAGGCAGCCCAGCACTCAATCGCCAATTTCGCGCCTTTCGCGCCAGTAGTGGACCTCATCAATCTGCCTTACCTATGCGGATCGAACCAGCGCTTCGTGAACCTGACGCGTTCGGATGTCTGGCGTGACTGGGTTCATCCCCAGGTAGAGGCGAGGGGCTTCAAACCGCTCTTCTATGCCGTTATTGATCCACGGGTGATTGCCATTCGCAAGGGTGGAAGCGGCGCGGTAATGGTGCCGTCCGACCTGCGCGGTATCAAATTTCGGGTCCCAGGATCCGAGATGTTGCAGACCTTCTATCGACTGGTCGGCGCCAACCCGACGCCCGTTGCATGGGGTGAGACGCCATCTGCAATCCAGCAGGGCGTGGCCGATGCCCTAGACCCTGCAGTAGGGGCGCTTTACGTCTTTGGTTTCGCCGACATGTTAAGCCATGTGACCTTCACAAAGGCAGTACCGGATGCGCAGGTCTACTCGTGCAATCTGGAATGGTACCGTGCTCTGCCCCCAGAGATGCAGCAGGCTATCGACTTCGCGGCCGAGATCACCGCGGCGCAGAACCTCGCCAAAGTACCCGCCGCACGTCTCTTCGCGATGGCGGAGCTACAGAAAACGGGTGTCCAATTTCACACGCTAGACGATGACCAGATGGCGCAATGGATTGATGCCGGTGGCTATCAGCGCAGCGAATGGGATCGCTTTAAGACGCATCTCGCAGGATCCATGACTGACTTCGAGCGCCTTGCCGATGCAGCGGGAACCGAGGCGCGCGCCTACGTTAACGACGCGTAACCGCAAGTCACCGCAATCCAGACCAACCAAGGAAGGGGCCGGCATCTCACCGGCAACGATGAACCATGTGGAAAACCCTGGACCGCAACGCCGAGCACTGGGCCTTGCTGATTTTCTATCTGATGCTGGTTGCGACGATGACGATCGAGGTGATCCGTCGCGAAGTCTTTTCGTATTCGTCGATCTGGGGCGAAGAGGTCGTCCGGTACTGCTTCATCTATCTGTGCTGGATCGGTGCAGCTGCCGCCGTGCGCGAACGCGCCCATATCCGTATCGACGTCATCCTGAACTATGTATCGCCGCGTGGCAGGACAATAATCTACATCTTTGGCGATTTGGTAACATTGAGCCTAGCCTGTTTGGCGCTGTGGCTGTCGCTGGAGATGATCCACGTGTCCTGGCGCTTTGGCTCGGTGAGTCACGGCCTTCGAGTGTCAATGATCTGGTTCTTCATGGCCGTGCCGGTCGGTTTCTCGCTGATGGTGTTCCGGCTTCTTCAATCTCTTGCCCGCGATCTCGCGGACCTGCGCACTGGTCGCCCGGTCTACGAGGGCGCCCGCATGTTCGAGTGAGGCGACAATGTTGTGGCAATATATGGAGCAAGGCGCTACGGCGCTGGACTGGACTTTTTACCTGCCTGTAGCGATTTTCGCGCTGCTGGTCGCACTGGCCGTGCCGGTCTGGGTTGCCATTGGCGTCTCGACCGTGTTGCTGCTGGTCTTTTCGCAGGCGCTTCCGCTTTCGCTGATCGGCGAGGGGCTGTTTTCGGGCATTGACCACTTTGCTCTAACAGCAATCCCGCTGTTCATCCTGACAGGCGATGTACTGGTCAGGACGGGCCTCAGCCGCAAATTCCTGGATGTGGCCGAGGCATTGACAAACTGGACACGGGGGGGATTTGGCTCAGCGACCGTGCTCGTTTGTGGGATGTTTGCAGCCATATCCGGATCGGACGCGGCGGGCGCCGCGGCAGTGGGTCGCATGACCATCGACCGGCTGGTTGAGAGCGGCTATCCGCGCCCTTATGCATGCGCATTGGTGGCTGCAGGGGCCTGTACCGGTATCCTGATCCCACCATCCATCGCCTATATCGTTATCGGACTGGTGCTTGGCATATCGGCCTCAACGCTCTTCAAGGCGGCGCTGATCCCGGGTTTGATCATTCTGTTCTCGATCCTGCTGACGAATACACTCATCAATCGCCGCCACGCCTATGAACACGGCAATGCGCTCAGCTTTCATGAATGGCTGGCCAATTTGGGCGCTACGGTGGCGCGAGGCTGGTATGCCTTCATCGTGCCCGGTGTCATCTTCTACGGCATCTTCAGCGGCCAGCTGACTCCGACGGAGGCTGGCGCTGTTGCGGTTACCATCACCATCCTGATGGGGTTCGTGCTGGGTACACTGCGATTGTCGGATTTTCCCTCGATGATGGTCAGTTCGGCGAAGGTAAATGGAGTGATCGTGCCGATTATTGCCATGTCGCTGCCTCTTGCACAGGCACTGTCGGCAATGGGTGTCCCGCAGGGCTTTGTCCACTCCATGACCAGCATCAGCAGTGAACCTTGGATCATGATCCTCCTGATGATCGCGATCCTGATCGCGGCGGGCTGTGTGATGGAAACAACGCCCAACATCATGATCCTCGCCCCCCTGCTGAAGCCTTTGGCAGACAACATTGGCATGAACGAGATCCAGTTCTGCATCATGATGATCACCGCACTCGGGGTCGGCTTCATCACGCCACCACTGGGAATGAACCTGTTTGTGGTTAGCGGCCTCACCGGGGAAGGCGTGCTGCGCATCTCGGCTCGCGCGGTTCCCTTCGTCATCTTCATGCTGCTGGTCACGCTGCTGATCGCCTATGTCCCAGCAATTTCAACCCTCCTGCTTCCCTGAAAACAGAAAGAAGAAACATCATGTCAGTTACTTATCTGAAAAAAGCAGGCCGCGTATCCACATCAGATGCGAGCGAGACGCAGGCCATTGTCCAGAAGATCCTGTCTGAGATCGAAGCAGGCGGGGAAGCCGCAGCCCGCGCCTATGCCGAGAAATTTGACCGCTACAATGGCAACATTGTGTTGACCCGTGACGAAATCGACGCCGCAAGCGCTGCTCTTTCGCAACGTGTCAAAGACGATATCCGCTTCGCCCATGACAACGTCCGCCGCTTTGCCGAGGCGCAGAAAGAAACCATCCGCGACTTCCAGACAGAAATACAGCCAGGCCTGATCCTTGGGCAGAAGGCAATCCCGTGTCAGGCCGCAGGGTGCTACGCCCCAGGCGGACGTTATAGCCATGTCGCATCGGCCCTGATGACGGTTACAACGGCCAAGGTCGCGGGCTGCGGACATATTGCGGTCTGCTCACCACCCCGTCCGGATGTAGGGCTGAACCCGGCAATCGTCTACACCGCCAATCTGTGCGGGGCGGATCAGATCCTGGCGCTTGGCGGCGTGCAGGGGATTGCGGCAATGGCATTCGGTCTGTTCGGGCTGCCGCCTGCCGATATCCTTGTCGGTCCCGGGAACCAGTTCGTGGCCGAGGCAAAGCGACTTCTGTTCGGCCGCATCGGCATTGATATGTTCGCCGGCCCAACCGACAGCATGGTCCTGGCAGATGCCACCGCTGACCCCGAGATCGTCGCATGGGATCTCGTTGGTCAGGCGGAGCATGGCTATAACTCGCCCGTCTGGCTGGTCACAGACAATCGCGCGCTTGCCGATGCCGTGATGGCCCGGGTGCCGCAGCTGATCGCCACCTTGCCGCCAGTAAACGCAAAGAATGCCACCGATGCATGGCGCGATTATGCCGAGGTGATCCTCTGCGAAACGCGCGAAGAAATCGCTGCTACCGCCGACCGTTACGCGCCTGAACACCTGACTGTCCAGGCCGCTGATCTGGATTGGTGGCTGAACCGGCTGGCCTGCTATGGCAGCCTTTTCCTGGGCGAAGAGACAACCGTTGCCTTTGGAGACAAGGCATCAGGGACGAACCACGTCCTGCCGACCTCTGGTGCTGCACGCTATACTGGCGGGCTGTCGGTGCATAAATATATGAAGCTGGTGACGTGGCAGCGTGCCACTCGCGAAGGCGCAAAGCCCATCGCCGAGGCAACCGCTCGTATCTCGCGGCTGGAGGGTATGGAAGGACATGCTCGCACCGCAGACATTCGCCTCGCCAAGTACTTCCCGAACGAAACCTTCCAGCTTGATGATGAGGCGGTCGCATGACCCCTGATTTCAGCGTCAAGGACCGGATCGCTTGTGTCACTGGCGCAAGTTCCGGACTTGGAATGGCCATTTCGGAGGCCTTGGTGCAGGGCGGTGCGCGCGTGGTCTGTGTCTCACGGCGCAGTCCCGACTGGTGCGACGGCAAGACCGCGGCCGCGATCAGCGCCGATTTGTCCGACACGTCTAGCACGCCGGACATCGCGGCGCGAGTGGCGAAGGTATTCGGCCCTCCTGACATTCTGATCAACGCGGCAGGGATCAACACCCGCCAGCACGCAGACGATGTCACGCCGGAGGGTTGGCAGGCAACGCTGGCCCTGAACCTGACGGTTCCGTTTTTCCTTGCGCAGGCGATGGTTCCAGCAATGCGCGACAAAGGCTGGGGACGGATTGTAAACTTTGCCTCGCTTCAAAGTCAGCGTGCCTTTGCTGCAGGCATCGCTTATGGGGCATCCAAGGGTGGGATCGCGCAACTGACCCGCGCGATGGCTGAGGCATGGTCACGGCATGGCATTACGGCCAACGCGCTTGCGCCCGGGTTCTTTCCAACGGAACTGACCGGTCCTGTGTTCGGCAACCCGGAGCTGTCGGCGCGCAATGCCGCGCAAACCTGTATCGGGCGGAATGGCACGATGGCCGACATTCTCGGCCCCGCGCTTTTCCTGTGCGCGCCTGCCTCGGACTATGTCACCGGCCAGGTGCTTTACGTTGATGGGGGGTTCACCGCAAAATGAAGGCACTTGTCTACACGGCAGTCAAACAACTCGACCTGCGCGACGCTCCCGACCCGGTACCAGGCCCTGAAGACGCGCTGATCCGGATCGAGGCAGCGGGCATCTGCGGGTCCGACATGCACGCGTGGGCGGGCCATGACGAGCGCCGCCCCGCACCTTTGATCCTTGGTCATGAAGTTGCAGGAACCGTAATTGCGGGGCCGATGGCGGGGCAGCGAGTGGCGATCAACCCTCTGGTCACCTGCGGCACTTGCCGTTTCTGCCGTGCTGGCCGGGACAATCTTTGCACGACACGGCAGATCATCTCGATGCCGCCGCGTGAAGGTGGGTTTGCTGAATATCTTGCGATACCAGCGCGCAATCTGGTTGCCATTCCTGACAGCATTTCCTCACAGCAGGCCTCGCTGGCAGAGCCGCTGGCCTGCGGTTGGCACGCGGTCCGGCTGGGTGCCGCCGCGCTGGACCTACCATTGGACCAGGCGCGCTGTCTGGTCATCGGTGGTGGCGCAATCGGGCTTGGCGCAGCACTGGTTCTGCGCGCCATGGGAGCGGGATACATCAGCCTGTCCGAGCCCTCCCCCCCTCGCCGCGCCATTGCAGCCACGCAAGATGGGATCGAGACGCTGGACCCGAGCGTCGCCCTACCCAAAGATGTGGATCTGGTCATTGACGGTGTGGGGTACGGTGCCACCCGCAGTGCGGCGAGTACGGCTTTGCGACCAGGGGGCGTGCTTGTCCATATCGGTTTGGGGGATGCGGGGCCAGGACTCGACATCCGCCGTGCGACCCTGCAGGAGTTGAGCTTCATCGGTACTTATACGTATACCGCCGCCGATTTCCGGGAGGCTGCCGCCGCGATATTCGACGGCAAGCTGGGCGCGCTGGATTGGGCCCAGGCTGTGCCGCTCGCTGATGGAGCAAATGCGTTTGCCCGCATCGCTGCTGGGCAAGTCGCCGCTCCTAAGGTTACGCTGATTCCTTAAATCCTTCGGCGTCGCCAACCGCTAGCAGGCAGGCGGCGCCGTCGAGTCCCGAACGATCAAAGCAAAGTCCACGCGCTGATGAGGCAAAGGCCTTTGACCGGCCAGAAGATCAACCAGAAAGCTGCCTGCTCGTCTCCAGATTTCATTGGTGGGCATGTGGATCGTCGTTAGGCTAGGCTGCAGATGGCGGCTCCATTCAAGATCATCGAAACCTGCAATGGAGAGTTGTTGCGGAACGGCGACCCCGTGTCTGATCGCAGCCATCATCACACCATAGGCGATGACGTCGTTGCCGCAGATGATCGCAGTTGGCCGCATCTCGGGCGACAGCAGCGTGCGTGCTGCATTGCCCGCATCATCCAATGCATAATTTACGTGCAGCAACCATTCTGGCGGCACTGTAACACCACTTTCAGACAGCCCCTCGGTGATGCCGCGCAGACGGGCCTGAGCTCGATCATTGTTGCGTTGATGCGCCGCTACGATTGCCACGCGGCGATGTCCCAGGCCAGCAATGTAACGAGCCAGCACGCGCCCCGCCTCGGCATTGTCGGTTCCGATAGAGGGATTGGGCTTTGCCGGCTCAAACACGCCGACGTTGACGAAAGGAATCGCTTTGGTCTGAAGCAGGCGGCGCAAGTCGGGATGACGTTCATCGCCGCGCAGGATTAGCGCATCGACGCCTCGTTCTATTAAGTTTCGCGCCTGCTGCAGTTCGATATCCAGATCATATTGGTTCGTTGCCAACAGCAGCAGATAGTTTTGGCGTGCTAGGTAATCCTGCAACGCCTGTATTCCCTGTGCAAACATTGCGTTATCTATTGTCGGAACAATGGCCCCGATAGTGCGGGTTCTTTTTGAAGACAATGCACGAGCCGAAGCGTCAGGAATGTAACCGATTTCCTGAATGATGCGGCTGATCCGTTCACGCAAATCCCTGCTGACGCTTTCTGGCTTGTTCAGCGCGCGCGACACAGTAGCAGTCGAAACACCCGCATGCCGCGCTACATCGCGGATGCCAATAGCAGTGCGGTTTCCAAGAATCCTTTGTTCCTTACAAGCGGTCACGGGCGACATCTCCTCGCATCCATTATCGCGCGTATCTTCAAATGCACAAGGTCTTTGGATTTCTCCTGATGAATGTTGACGATTCGCGTTCAATACTTTATGTAACCGGTTACACGCCGTTTGGGAGGACGGCGGACATCGGAGGAGGAACTTATGTCCAGACGACTATTGAGCCTGACTTTCTTGATGCTCGCGACCTCGACTTCTGCGATTGCAGCACAAGAGTTCGATTGGCGAGCGCACGAGGGAAAAACAGTCCACTTTCTTGCTAACAGCAACCCAATCGGGAAATTGCTGATTGATCACGAAGCAGAGTTTGAAGAGCTGACCGGCATCGATTTGGTAATCGATGGCTATCAAGAACAGCAAATGCGCCAGCGCCTCATGACAGTGATGAACGCGCGCAGCGATGAGGTCGATGTCTTCATGACTTTGCCCTCGCGCGAGGGGATGCAGTTCGCTAAAGCCGGCTGGTATCGCGATCTGACTCCATACATGCAGCAAGTGGCGCCCGATTACGACGCACAGGGCTTCGCGCCCGCTCTAATTGAGGCAGCGACCTTTGACGGCCAACTGACCGGCGTGCCGCTGAACATTGAGGGGCCGCTGCTGTATTACCGCACCGACATCTTCGAGGAATGCGGGCTGGATGCGCCGGCCTCTCTGGATGATATTCGCGCGGATGCCGAGAAGCTGAAGGAATGCAGCGATGTTACCCCATTCGCCTCGCGCGGCCTGGCGGCGGCGGTGCCTTATACGTTCGCGGGCTTCATGCACAACATGGGCGGCAGCTACATGGCGGACGGCCAGTCCGCAATGTGCTCGCAGCCGGTCAAGGACGCGCTGTCGCTGTATGGGGGCCTGCTCCGCGACTTTGGCCCGCCCGGTGTCGTGAACTACAGCTTCCAACAATTGACGGCGCTATACCGTGCCGGACGCTCTGCCATGTCGTTCGAGTCCTCCAACGAGTTCAGCGGCGTAATGGAAGGCGGCGACCGGCTTGAGGACACCGCGATCATTCCGTTGCCGCCTGGCCCTGGCGGCTCGCACCCAACGGTTATCGGCTGGGCGCTGGCGATTTCAGACAAGGCGGCAAATCCCGACGCGGCTTGGTATTTCCTGCAGTGGGCCAGTAGCCCAAAGATGCAGGAGCAATTCGCCCTTGCGGGCATTGCGCCGCCTCGCGCGGCGGTCGCCGAAGCCCCGGAATACAAAGCTTGGCTGGACGAAAGTCCAGTACGACAGCAATGGCAGGCAGCGCTGACGCAGCTGGCCGACACCGGCACGTCCGAGATCGGCTTTCCTATCGTCGGCAATCCCGAGTCGCGGGAATATATCGGCCAGGCAGTCGGCGATGTTCTGCTGGGCAGTAGCGTCGAGGACGCTTGCGCCAAGGCGGACGTCGCGCTGAACGAACTGATCGCGCGCGACTGAGCGCCGGGCGGCGGGTGTCTCACCCGCCGCCGCATCCCTAATCCTTCAGGAAGGCAAAGCCCCGTGTCAGCACGTTCCTTCAGCCTGCCCGACCCCTATCACGTCGTTGTCATCGGCGGTCTGGGTGCCATCGGCGGCGCCATCACTCGGCAGTTCCTGGACCTGGGCGCGCAGGTGAGAGCGACCGGCGCCACCGAGGCCGATCTGAAATCCACAGACCTGCAGCCGCAGGATGGGCTACGAACCGCTGTACTGGACATTACCGACGATAATGCCGTCCGCGACTTTGCTGCCGACGCAGGCCGCGTCGATGCGCTGGTCAACTGTGCCGGTATTCTGCGCCGCGACGAGGAATACGACATTGATGTGTTTCGCCAAGTAATCGACGTGAACCTGACCGGTGCGATGCGCTGCTGCACCGCGTTTCATGCGGCCCTGGTCGAAACCAGGGGCAGCATCGTCAACATCGCCTCGATGAACGCCTTTGCAGCTCTGCCGCGGCTGCCGGCCTATTGCGCCTCCAAGGGCGGTCTGGTGATGTTGACCCGCGCACTGGCCCATGCATGGGCTGCGGATGGCATACGGGTCAACGCGGTCGCGCCGGGCTATATCGAAACGCCGCTGAACGCCGCGGGGCGCGCCGATCGAGAGCATTATGAACGCATCGCCGCGCGCACCGCGATGAAACGCTGGGGCCAGCCGCAGGATGTGGCGGGTCAGGTTGCCTATCTGTGCATGCCCGCCGCCGATTACGTGACCGGAAGCGTCATGATGGTCGATGGCGGCTTTCTGGCCGGCTGAGGGAGGATGCGATGAACGTGAACCCCGAACATCGCAGCCAGATGGCGGCCATGTCGCTGCCGGCGCTGGTCTTTACGCTGGGCATGATCGCCTTTCCGCTGATCTACACGCTCTGGATGAGCTTTCAATCTTATTCCTCGACCGGCCAGATCATCGGCTGGGGGCCGCAGAACTATGCCCGCATGGTGGTGGACGACCAGTTCTGGAACGGCATCTGGGTGACGCTGTACCTGTATGTTCTGTCACTGGCACTGCAGATGGTGTTCGGCACGGTGCTGGCGCTGCTGCTGTTCCGCGCCAAGCGTCTGCCGGGGATCGTGCGGTCTCTGTTCATATCGCCCTTCATGATGCCGCCGGTGGTGGCCGGGATGATGTGGCTGGTGATCCTTGACCCGTCGTTGGGTGCAGCGAACTGGCTGCTGACCGCGATGGGGCTGCCGCCCTCGGCCTGGCTGGCCAGTCCCGCGGTCGTGGTGCCGACGCTGGCGATGATCGACAGCTGGCAATGGACGCCTTATGTCGCGCTGATCGTCCTGGGCGGGCTGCAATCGCTGCCACCATCCGTCTACGAGGCGGCCGAGATCGACGGCGCCCCCCCGCACAAGGTTTTCTGGCGCATCACCCTGCCGCTGCTGCTGCCGACGCTGGTGACGGCGATGGTGCTGCGTTCGGTCGATCTGCTGCGGTTCTTCGACCTGATCTACATCACGACGCAGGGCGGACCTTCGGATCATTCGATGACACTGAACATCTACGGTTTCCGCACGGGGTTCGAGTTCTTTCAACTGGGGTATGCGGGCGCGCTGATGGTCACTCTATCGATGCTGGTGCTGGGCGCCGTTATTGCCCTGAACCGGCTGCGCGCCGCGGTGGAGTGGTAACATGGCATCGAAACCCTCGGACAATCGCTGGCTGGACTGGGTCAACTTCGTGCTGCTGGTGCTGGCGGGCATTGTGGTAATGACGCCCACGGTCTGGATGGTGCTGTCGTCCTTCAAGCCGTCCTACGAGGTCACGGCCTTTCCGCCGACGCTGATCTTTCAACCGACGCTTGAGAATTACGCGACGCTGAACAGCACCACTCCCTTTGGCCAGTACGCGCTGAACTCGCTGATCGTGACAATGGGGTCGACGGTGCTGGGGCTGGCGCTTGGCGCACCTGCGGCCTTTGTCGCGTCATGGACGCGGATCACATGGCCCGCCGTCGTCACGCTGATGGCGCGGATGGCGCCGGGAACGCTGTTCTTGCTGCCTTGGTATGTGATGTTCCGGCAGGTGGACATGATCGGCAGCTACTGGGCGCTGATCCTGACCCACGCGGTCATTACGCTGCCCGTGGTGATCTGGGTGCTGCTGCCCTATTTCGACAACATCCCGCGGTCGATCTACGAGGCCGCGCAGGTGGACGGCTGCGCGCCGACGCGCATCTTCCGCCGGATCGCGCTGCCGCTGGTGTCGTCCGGGCTGGCAGTGTCGGCGATCCTGGCCTTCGTGTTCTCGTGGAACTTCTTCCTGTTCTCGCTGGTGCTGTCGAACTCCCAGTCCAAGACACTTATCGCGGCGTCCTTCAACTTCATCGGCGAAGGATCGACGAACTGGGGCGGATTGATGGCGGCTGCGACGATCATCGCATTGCCCCCGCTGGTGCTGGCGGCAATCGTTCAACGCTGGCTGATCTCGGGGCTAACGCTCGGGGCGGTGAAAGGATGACCATGACCAATGAGATGCAGGCTGCGGATTTCATGGGCGACGACCTGATCCGCATCGTGACGCGCCCGGTGCCTGATCCCGGACCAGGCGAGGTTCTGCTTCGCGTCGCTGCAAACGCGCTGTGCGGATCGGATTTCAAGCTGTGGCACGCCGGTGCGCAATTCATTGCGGGGCACGAGATCGCGGGGCATGTCAGCGCCCCCGGCCATCCCCTGCACGACCGCCTGTGCGTGGTCTATATCCCGATGCATTGCGGGACGTGTCAGGCCTGCGCGGCAGGCAATACGCAAAGCTGCCTGACGGTGTCGTCCCTGATCGGCTGGAACCGCGATGGCGGTTACGCCGAATATGTCGCGGTGCCGGAAAATTGCCTGCTTCCGGTGCCGGACGATATCCCGGCCGATCTGGCGCCGTTGCTGCTGGACACGATCGGCACGTCCGCCCATGCGCTGCGAGAAGCGGCGCGGCATCTGGCAACGGATGGGCAGCGCGTGCTGGTGACCGGTGCGGGTCCAGTGGGCCTGGGCGTCGTTCTGGCGGCGCAGGCGCTTGGGCATGACCGCATCGAGGTGGCCGAGCCGAACCCAGCCCGCGCCGCCATTGCCGCCGATTTCGGCGCCCGCATCGTCCCGGTGGGCGATACGGAAAACCGCTATGACCTGATCGTCGAATGCTCGGGCGCACATCCCGCTCGCAACCATGCAATTGCACAGATTCTGCCTAAAGGGGTGATCGTGCTGGTGGGCGAAAACGCCGCTCCCTGGACCATCATTGAGGACAAGGTTTTCCGGCGCAAGGATTTCGTCCTGCTGCGGACCTTCTATTTCCCAAAAGGCGATTTCGACGCCAATGTCGAGTTGCTGCGCGCCAACCGCGACCGCTATGCCCGACTGGTGGATGACGCCTTTCCGCTGGCCGCGCTGCCGGACAAGTTCGCCACATTCGCGCAGGGCCGATCCATCAAACCTGTTCTGTCATTCAGGGAGGCGCGCTGATGGCCTCGATCACGATCCGCAACCTGACCAAGAAATATGGCGGCATGACCGTTATTCCGAACCTCAGCCTGACAATAGAGGACGAAGAGTTCATCGTTCTGGTCGGCCCCTCGGGCTGCGGAAAATCGACGCTGCTGCGGGTTCTGGCCGGGCTGGAAAGCATCGACGGCGGCGATCTGCTGATCGGCGAGAAGCGCGTCAACGACGTTCCCGCCGCGCGTCGCGACATCGCCATGGTGTTTCAGGACTATGCGCTTTATCCGCACATGACGGTGCGCCAGAACATGACCTTTGCGCTGGAGATGCGCGGCATGTCCAAGGCTGAGATCGCGCCCAAGGTCGACGAGGCCGCACGACTGCTGGACATCGCCCCCTACCTGGACCGCCGCCCCAAGGCGCTGTCGGGTGGACAGCGCCAGCGCGTCGCGATGGGGCGCGCCATCGTCCGCGATCCGCAGGTGTTCCTGTTCGACGAACCATTGTCGAACCTCGATGCTAAGCTGCGCGGACAGGTACGCGCCGAAATCAAGGCGCTATCGGACACACTGCGCACGACGATGGTGTTCGTCACCCACGATCAGGTCGAGGCGATGACCATGGCCGACCGCATCGTGGTCATGAAAGCGGGCGAAATCCAGCAGGTCGGCACCCCCGAGCAGGTTTACGACGATCCCGTCAACATGTTCGTGGCGGGTTTCATCGGCTCGCCCTCGATGAATTTCCTGCCGGCGCAGGGGCGGAACGGTGCGCTGATGCTGGGCGACGGAACTGCCTTGCCTGGTCTGCCTGCGAGCGTTGCGGACGAGGTCACGGTGGGCGTCCGCCCCGAACATTTCGAACCCCGTGAAGACGGCGCCCCTGCACGCATCCGGCTGGTCGAGCCGTTGGGCTCGGACACGCTGGTCCATGCCGAACTGGCTGGCCAGCAGATCATCGCGCGCGTATCGCCTGATACCCGCCCGCAAGCGGGACAGATCCTGCATCTTGGCGTCGCGCCGGGCAAGGCGCTGGTCTTTGACCCCCAGACGGAAACGCGCATCCACCCCAAGGAAAGGAGCATCTGATGCTGAAGCTCAAGGACCCAACCCTGTTCACCGACGCAGCCTATGTCGCGGGCGAATGGATCAAGGCGGACGCGGGCGGCATCGATGTCACCAATCCCGCCGACGGCAGCACCGTTGGCCGCGTCCCTTCGCTGAGCGAGGCGCAGATCACCCGCGCCATCGACGCTGCCGAGGCCGCGCGCGAGGATTGGGCCGCCCGCCCCGCGAAGGAACGCGCGAAACTGCTGCGCCGCTGGTTCGACCTGATCATCGAGAATGCCGATGATCTGGCCCAGATCCTGACCGCCGAACAGGGCAAGTCGCTGGCCGAGGCCAAGGGGGAGATCGTCTCGAACGCTGCCTATCTGGAATGGTTCGGCGAAGAGGCGAAACGCATCTATGGCGAGGTCATCCCCGCCCCTGCATCCGACCGCCGCATCATCGTGCTGAAGCAGCCGATCGGCGTTTGCGCCGCAATCACGCCCTGGAACTTTCCGAATGGCATGATCACCCGCAAGGCCGGTCCCGCGCTTGCCGCAGGCTGTCCGATCATCGTCAAGCCTGCCTCTCAGACGCCGCTTTCGGCCCTGTCGCTGGCGGTTCTGGCCGAACGTGCGGGCATTCCGGCGGGCGTGTTCCAGGTCGTGACCGGCAAGGCCAGCATGATCGGCACCGCGTTCTGCAAGAACCCGACAGTCGCTAAGATCAGCTTCACCGGTTCGACCGAGGTGGGCCGGTGGCTGATCCGCGAAAGCGCCGACGACATCAAGCGGCTGTCACTGGAATTGGGCGGCAATGCGCCGTTCCTGGTCTTTGAGGATGCCGATCTGGACGCAGCCGTAGCAGGCGCCATGATCGCCAAGTTCCGCAACTCGGGCCAGACCTGCGTCTGCGCCAACCGCATCTATGTTCATGAAAGCATTGCAGATGAATTCGCGCGCAGGCTGGGTCGGGCCGCCGAAAAGCTGATTGTCGGGCGCGGCACCGAGGAAGGCGTCGAACAGGGTCCCCTGATCGATATGGCCGCAGTCGAAAAGATGGAAGCGCATCTGCAGGACGCCGTTGAACGCGGCGCCAGGGTTGTTATCGGTGGTAAACGCCATGCGCTTGGCGGCACATGGTTCCAGCCCACCGTCATTACCGGCGTCAGCCCCGACGCCCTTGTGGCGCGCGAGGAAACTTTTGCCCCCCTCGCCCCCGTGATCCCCTTCGCGACCGAAGACGAGGCGATCCGAATGGCCAATGCTACCGAGTTCGGCCTGGCCGCCTATTTCTACAGCCGCGATCTGGCGCGCGTGTTCCGGGTGGCTGAACGGCTGGAAAGTGGGATGGTTGGCATCAACACGGGCATGCTAGCGAACGAGGCAGCGCCCTTTGGCGGCGTCAAGCAATCGGGGCTTGGCCGCGAGGGCTCTCGTCACGGCATTGAGGAATATGTCGAAATGAAATACCTGTGCCTGGCGGGGCTGTGATGCTGCCCGAGGGGTGGAGCAGCCGGAATCCGGCCGTGATCTGCCTGGGCTTGGCAGCGCAGGATCATATCTGGACGATGGATGCCCTGCCCAGTCGTGCGGGAAAACACCGGGCCAGCCGCTTTGACAGCACCGGGGGCGGCATGGCCGCAACCGCTGCGGTCGCGATTGCCAAATTGGGTGGGCAGGCGCGGTTCTGGGGCCGCGCGGGACAGGATGCCGCGGGCGACGCCATGCGCCGCGAACTGGCGCTTGGGGGAGTCGATGTCGAACAGTTCCGGCTGTTTCCCGGCGCGCGCTCATCCGTTTCGGGGATCATGGTCGATGGCGCAGGTGAGCGGCTAATCGTCAATTTCCGCGGCGGCAACCTGCCGGTTGAGCCGGACTGGCTGCCCGCCGATACGGGCAATGCAGGCGCCGTTCTGGCCGATCCGCGCTGGACTGAGGGCGCGATACACTTGTTCACCATTGCCCGCGCCTACGGCATCCCGACCATTCTAGACGCCGACGTGGCCGACAGGCAGGTCTTTCACAAGCTGCTGCCGCTGGCCGATCACGCGATCTTTTCGGAACAGGCGCTGGAGGAGTTTGCGGGCGGACGGCTGGACATCGTGGCCGAGCATGGCTGCAAGATCGCTGCCGTCACGCGTGGCGACAAGGGGGTGGAGTGGCTGGAAAACGGCCAAAGGCGCCACCGGCCCGCGTTTCACGTCAAGGTGGTCGACACGACTGGCGCGGGTGATGTCTTTCACGGAGCCTGGGCGATGGCAATCGCAGCGGGCGCGGATGCGGCGCAGGCGGCCGGGTTCGCCTCGGCCGCAGCGGCGCTGAAATGCACCCGGCCCGGAGGCCGCGCGGGCATTCCGAATTTCAACGATACCGTGGCACTATGGAGGTCCACTACATGATGAGCATTGGCAAACAACGCGGGCTGGCCCGCTTGGCGGACGCGGACGGGCATTTCACCATGGTTGCACTGGATCAGCGGCCGCCGATGGTGCAGGCCATCGCCAAGGCCCGCGGCATCCAGCCCGATCAGGTCAGCTTCGCTGACATGCTGGCGGCCAAACGGATGCTGGTTCAGGCGCTGTCGGGCGAGGCATCCTCGATGCTGTTTGACCCGAACTTTGCCGTTCCGGCCGCACTGGATGTTCTGCCCGCCAACAAGGGACTGATCGTCACATTGGAAGAGCACCGCTTTGCCGACACGCCGGGCGGGCGGCTGTCGCGGTCGATCGACAACTGGACCGTCGAAAAGATCCGCCGTATCGGCGGAGACGCAGTCAAGGTACTGGCCTGGTATCGCCCCGATGCCTCACCCGAGGTGCTGGCCCACCAGCGCGACTATGTCCGCACCGTCGGTGCCGAATGCCGCCGGCATGACATCCCCTACGTGCTAGAGTTGCTGGTCTATCCCTTCCCAGACAGCGCGCGCCACACCACTGACTACGTCGAAAGCGCCGACAAGCGCGCTGATTTGGTTCTGGAAAGCGTGCGCGAATTCGCCAAGCCGGAATACGGTGTGGACCTGTACAAGCTGGAAACGCCGCTGCCCGCTGCATCCCTGCCCGAACGCGACGGCAGTGCGGCGGCCTCCGAGGCGGCGCAGGCCTTTGACGAGATGGGCCGCATCTGCGCCGATGCCGGTATTCCGTGGGTGCTGCTGTCGGGCGGTGCGGCGACCGAGCAGTTCAAGCGCGTGCTGAGCTATTCCTATGCAGCAGGGGCGCAGGGCTTTTTGGCGGGCCGCACGATCTGGCTGGATGCAATTCAGTCGCATTTTCCCAACGAAGCTGCGGTTCTGGACGCGCTGCGGGGCAAGGGGCTGGGCATCCTGCGCGATCTTGGCGCCCTGACGCGGGCCGAGGCCAAGCCGTATCGTCCCGTCTATTCCTTTGACGGGATCGACCGCGAAGGCGGCTTCACCTGCGCCTATGCCTGAGACCAGCCTGACCATCACGCGCATCACCGCGCAGGCCTTTCGCGTCCCGATCGAGGTGCCGGTGGCGACATCCTTCGGGATCATGCGCAACCGGCCGGCAGTCTTCGTGCGGATCGAGGATGCGGATGGCTGTCACGGCTGGGGTGAGGCCTTTGCCAACTGGCCCGCCGCGGGGGCGGAACACCGCGTCAACCTGCTGGCGGATGACGTGGCCGACCTGGTGATGGGTCGGGCATGGCCCGATCCTGGCGTGATGTTCGACACATTGACCCGGGCGACCCGCATCCGCGCGCTGCAATGCGGCGAGCCGGGGCCGTTCGCGCAGGTCATCGCCGCACTTGACATCGCCGCATGGGACTTGGTCGCGCGACGGGCGGGGCTGCCCGTGGCACGCATGCTGGCCCCGGATGCGGCGGCGCGGGTACCGGCCTATGCAAGCGGCATCCATATCGACGCTGCAGGGCGGGAAATCCAGCGGGCGAGGACGCTCGGCTTTGCTGCCTTCAAGGTCAAGGTCGGTTTTGACATCGACACCGAACCGGACAAGCTGACCGCGATCCGCGACAGCCTATCCCCCGGCGAGCGCTTGTTCACCGATGCCAATCAGGCATGGGACACAAAGCGGGCGCTGTTCTTTCTGACGCGTGCCCGCCCCGAGTGGATCGAAGAGCCGATCCCCGCGGACGCCCCCGCCGCCGACTGGCAGCGGTTGGCGGCAACCGGCGTTCCGCTGGCCGGAGGCGAGAACATCACCGGGATGGCGGCTTTCGTGGATGCCCTGCCCTATCTGACGTATGTCCAGCCCGATGTAGCGAAATGGGGCGGGATCACCGGCTGCCTTGCCGTCGCGAGGCAGACGCTGGCGGCAGGGCGGACCTATTGCCCGCATTTCTTGGGCGGCGGTATCGGGCTTATGGCCTCGGCCCATGTGTTGGCCGCCGCGGGCGGGCCGGGCCTTCTGGAGGTGGACGTGAACCCCAACATCCTGCGCGGCGCGATCTGTGACCTGGCCGGGCATGTGCGCGACGGGAGCTGGCACCTGTCCAATGCACCGGGGCTTGGCATCGACGCGCTGCCTCCGGTGATCGCGGCGCAAGAAACGCTGCGCCGCGACGTCCGCGCCTAGTAGGCCGAAGCCCCGGCCGACATGGCCTGCGCCGGCGCCTTGTCACGCCGTAGTTCCCCCAGCACCTGTCGCGCGCGGGTCGTCATGAACGACATGTCCGACGCAACCGCAGCAAAGCTAAACCCCATGTCGATGAAGCCGCGCACCATTTCCGGCGTCGGCCCGACGATGCCCGCAGGTATGCCTTTGTCGCGTGCTGTGCGCCCGGCTTCGGCGATCTTGGCTTGCACCTCGGCATGGCCGATCTGGCCAATATACCCCATTGAGGCAGCCAGATCCCCCGGCCCCACGAAGACACCGTCCACACCCGGCACCGCAGCGATCTCGGCCATGCGGTCTACGGCCTCGGAGCTTTCAAGCTGCACGATCAAGCAAGTCTCGTCATCCGCCCGCCCGAAATAATCAACCGCCGCCCCGAAACGCGAAGCGCGATGAACGGCGGCAACGCCTCGCTTGCCAAAAGGTGGGTATTTGCAACTGGCCACCGCCTCGGCGGCCTCAGCCGCGTTCTCGACAAAGGGCACCATGATCGACCCTGCCCCGGCGTCCAAAGCCTGCTTGATCATCACCCGGTCGTTCCATGCAAGCCGCACCAGCGGCACGGCGGGCGTCGTCGCAATCGCGCGCAGGATATCAGGCAGCAGCGTGATCGAGATCGGCACATGCTCCATATCCAACACCAGAAAATCAAAGCCGCAATGGCCGATCGCCTCGGTCGGGCCGGGCGCGCCGGTCATCAGCCATGTGCCCAGAGGCACCTTGTCCCCGCGCAGCGCGGCCTTGAACGGGTTGGTCATCAGGTCCATGGGAAAAGCTCTTTCATGTCTTCAGTAGATCGGGGGCTCGGGGACCGCTTCCGTCCCTTCGAGAAAGTCGAAATCGCAGCCGTCATGCGCCTGAGATACATGCCGCTGGTAAAGTGCGGTGAAGGAACGCGAATAGCGCGGTTGGAGCGGCCTCCATTCCTGGCGCCGCCGCGTCAGTTCGGCCTCCGGCACATCCAGCTGCAGCGTGCCGGCGACGGCATCCAGCACGATCATGTCACCATCGTGCACCAGCGCCAAAGGCCCGCCGACCGCGCTTTCGGGAGAGACATGCAGCACACAGGTGCCGAAATGTGTTCCGCTCATCCTACCGTCACAGATGCGCACGATATCGTTTATGCCGCGCTTTAGAAGAGCCTTTGGGATGGGAAGATTGCCCCATTCCGGCATCCCCGGTCCGCCGACGGGCCCCGCATTCCGCAGGATTAGGACGTGGTCAGGCGTAATCTCCAGATCTTCACGCGAACAGGCGGCGTTCATCGCGCCCGGATCGTCGAAGACGAGTGCCGGACCGCGATGGACCAGCAGCTCGGGGGTGGCCGCGGATGTCTTCATGATCGCACCCTGCGGCGCCAGGTTGCCCCGCAGCGCAACCAGTGTGCGTCCTTTGTCCAGGGGCACGACAGGATGTTCCAAACTGCGGATGGTTTCGTCGTCGTAACATTCGGCCCGGTCGACGACCTCGCCGATGGGTCTACCCTCGACCGTAACGCATGCACGATTGATATGATCGCCCAGCTTTGCCAGCAAAGCGGGCAGACCGCCCGCGAACCAGAAATCCTCCATCAGCTTGTTGCCTGACGGAAACAAGTTGGCCAGTACGGGGATGCGCGCCGCCGCCCGCGCGAGATCGTCAAGCGTCAGGGACAGTCCGGCCCGCCGCGCCATTGCTATCAGGTGAATGGCGGCATTGGTCGACCCGCCAAGCGCCATGTAGGCTGCCACTCCGTTCGAGAGGCTTTCTGGGGTCAGGATGTCGCTAGGCTTCAGATCCTCCCAAACCATCTGAACCGCCCGCTCGCCACACCACGACGCCATGCGCGCGTGGCCCGAGTCTACAGCTGGGATGGAGGATGCGCCGGTCGGGCACAGCCCCATGGCGTCGATGATCGATGTCATGGTAGAAGCCGTGCCCATTGTGTTGCACGTCCCGAACGACCGTGTCATCCGCGATTCCAGATCGACCCAGTCACTGGCGCCGATCTCGCCCCGCTGGAGCGCATTCCAGTAAGTCTTGGTGTGCGTGCCTGCCCCGGTCAGAGTCCCCCGCCAACGGCCATTTGACATCGGCCCTGCCGGACAGAAGATGGCAGGCAGGTTCATGGAGATCGCGCCCATCAGCAAGGCCGGGGTGGACTTGTCGCACCCGCCCAGAAGCACGCAGCCATCAACCGGGTGCGAACGCAGCAGTTCCTCGGCCTCCATCGCCAGAAAGTTGCGGTAAAGCATGGTCGTCGGCTTGACCATCACCTCGCCCACAGACAGCGCAGGCAGTTCGACCGGGTAACCGCCAGCCTGCCAGACGCCGCGCTTGACCGCCTGTGCGCGGTCCCGAAGATGCGCGTGGCAGGGGCTCATGTCGGACCAAGTGTTCAGGATGCCGATCACGGGCTTACCCATAAACTCTTCACGCCGCAGGCCTGTCTGCTGGGTACGCTGCCTATGGGCGAAGCCCCTGATGTCGTCAGAGGCATACCAGCGCTGTGAGCGCAGCTCGTCGAGGGTCTTTTTAGTTCGTTTCAGCATGCTGCTCGCTCTGTGTAGTGGCGCACCAGATTCTCCAGGACGAGATCGGCCATGCGAGCGCGGGTTTCGGCGGTGGCGCTCGCCTGATGGGGTTGCAGAACGACGTTGGACATCGTGAACATGGCCTTCGGCACCTCCGGTTCATCTTGAAACACGTCCAGGCCTGCGCCGGCGATGGTCCCATTCCGCAAAGCTTCGATCAGGGCCGGTTGATCTAAGGTGCTGCCTCGTCCGATGTTGATGAAATAACCCTGCGAGCCCAAGGCGCGAAAGACCGCAGCGTCGATAATGCCTTGCGTCTGCGGCCCACCCGGCAGGGTAGCGACTAGAAGGTCGCTTGCCGCCGCAAGTGTCTCAAGATTTCCATGGAAATCGTAATCGCAATTGTGACGTCGCCTACGGCCGAAATAGGCGATATGACAGCCGAAGGCGCAGAATCTTTTTGCTACGATGCTGCCTATCGCGCCAAGACCGGCGATACCAACTGTCTTGCCTGACAGCGATACACCGAGGGGCGGTGCGGCGGCTCGACCCCACTCCCCACATGCAACATAAAGGTGATTGCTGACGATGCGCCGCGTCACTGCCAGTGCAAGGGCCAGTGCCATGCTCGCAGTATCGTCATCCAGCACGCCGGGTGTGTTGTGAACTGCGATGCCACGCGCCTTCGCTGCTTCCAGCGGAAGATGATCCATCCCAACCCCAAAAGACGAGATCACGCGCAGTGCGGGCAATCGATCCAGCAGGTCGGTTGTTATCGGGTAACGCGTAGAGGTGGCGATGCCCGAAATTCGGGCGGCGCTCTCCGTCACGTCGGACAGGCCGATTACGTCAAAGCGGCTGGTCAGTGCGGCCTCCAGCTCAGGCATCAGCGGACCCATCTTCAGGATGGTGGGACGCATGTCCATGAATTCTCCTCAGATCGAAGCGCAACGATCCCAGTTGCAGAAATGCCCAGGATCGTGCGGCTTTACTCTTCTTGACCGACAAACTTCGCTGGTCTGCCTTTGATCTGCGTCAGCAGCGGCGGGCCAGCCAGTACCAGCAGCACCGTCAGGAACAGCGCCGAAGCAATCCAGCTTGCGGTGAAGAAGGCTAGAAAATTTCCGTCATGGATCAGCAGTCCCCGCCGAAGGTTCTGTTCAAACTGCGGTCCCAGGACCAGCCCAATGACTAGTGGCGCCAACGGATAACGACCCGCACGCAGAAACATCGCGATCACACCGAAAATCAGCGCCGTCAGCGCATCAAGAGGATTTCCCCGCACTGTGATTGCGCCCAACATGCCAAAGATAAACACGCCCGCCATGATTACCCGCTCCGGCAACGACAGAAGCGCGCCGAAGATGCGGATCAGCGGAAATGCCAAGAACAACATCGCAATGTTGATCAGGATCAGAGCCAGAAAAATCGCGTTCACCGTGCCTGCATTTTCTGACATCAGCTGAATGCCAGGAGTAATGCCTTGAATCACGAGCGCGCTCATCAGAATGGCAGTCACGACATCACCCGGAATGCCAAGTGCTAGCGTCGGAATCATCGCGCTGCCGGTTACCGCGTTATTGGCGGATTCGCAGGAAATCAGTCCATCCGGCTCGCCCTTGCCAAAATTGTCACCTCTTTTCGAGCTTTGCTTGCCAAGGGCATAGGCGACAAAGGCTGCGGTCGCAGGTCCTGTTCCCGGCAGTGCGCCGATCAGACAGCCAATGCCCGAACTGCGCATCAGGATGCCTCCGCGACCCTTCCATGCCGAAAGCGGAGGCAGGATCATCCGCGTGCCAGAGGTCTGCATTCGATGCTCATTCTCGTGCTTGACAGCAATGCGGCTGAATGCCTCAGACAACGCAAAGACCCCGATGACAACAGCAATCAATTCCAGTCCGCCGCTCAGGAAAACGGTGCCAAAGGTGAAACGCTCGGCGCCTGTTACGGGATCGGTGCCGATCAAGGACAACATGAGGCCGACCACGCCCATCAACAGCCCCTTGCTCATCGCGCCCTTGGACACGGACGAAATGCAAGTCAACGCAAGTACGATCAGGGCAAAGACCTCAACCGAGCCAAAATTGGTTGCAAATCTTGAGATTTGCGGCGCGCCGATGATCAGGATCACGCAAGAGATCAGCCCACCGAGAACCGAGGACATTGTAACCCAACCAAGCGCCAAGCCCGCCTCGCCGCGCAAGGCCATGGGATAGCCATCAAGCGTTGTCGCAGCCGACTGCGGCGTACCAGGCGAATTTATTAGGATGGCTGAGATCGAGCCACCGTAGACAGCCCCGCAATAAACGCCCAAAAGTAGGGACATGCTGGGGATGATCGGCATGCCAAATGTGAATGGCAGGCAGATCGAGATGCCGACAACCGCGCCCAGCCCGGGCAACGCGCCGATAATGATGCCAAAGGCCGTGCCTACAAGAATCGCTGCTAGAGGGCCAAAGGCGAAAACCTGAAGGAAAGCGTCCTGAACAGCGGCGATCACAGCAATCCCCCCGACAACAGCGATGGCAGGCGGATCTGCAGGATGTGATGCAGCAGCGCCCAGAGGCCTGGGCCAAGCACAAGCCATGTCAAACCAAATGCTAAGGGGCGCCTTTCGCCCAAAAGCCAGAGCACCAATGCAAGGCCGACTGACACGGGGATTAGGTAACCAAAACTGAGCATCGCCAGAATGGTAACTGTCAGAATGAGCACAATTGGTGCTTGCCGCATCAGGCCCAAGGGCGCGATGTCCTCATATTGTCCCGGCATCAATGAGCGTATGAATATGATCGCCGACAGCAGAGCCCACAGACCCAGAAGGATCAGCGGCAGGTCAGCCGGTGCATCGGCCGCAGCGATGTTGACCTGTGCCCGCTTGTCCTGCAGCGTTATAACAAGCAGGCCAAGCGCGGCCAGTAAGGCCACGCCCGAAATAGCTGTATCAAGGTTTAACTCCCTACGCGGATTGACCGCGCCATCTTTGTCAGGACTGTTCATTTGGTGGTAAGCGCGACGACGAGGCCCTATGCAGCGAGGCTTGACGCTTGGTCGTAGCACCAGGGCATGAGGTCCTCGATGCGGGATCTGGGGTGTCCGTCGAGGATGGCCCGGAGGGTATCGGCGAGGTAGTCGACGGGGTTCACGCCGGACAGCTTGCAGGTGGCAACCAGCGAGGCGAGCATGGCCCAGTTCTCGGCGCCGATTTCGTTCCCGGCGAAGAGGGCGTTCTTCCGGGTCAGCGCGATCGGACGGATCTGGTTTTCGACCGGGTTGGTGTCCAGCTCGAGGGTGCCATCGTCGATAAAGCGGATCAGGCCGGGCCAGTGCGCGAGGGTGTAGCGGATATCCTCGGCCAGCAGGGACTTCCGCGGGATGCGCGAGAGCTGGGTCTCCAGCCAGGGCTTGAGCGCGGAGATGATCGGGGCGGATTGCTCGCGTCGGATGGCCATGCGGACGGCCGGGTCCTTGCCGCGCACGGTCTTTTCGATCTGATACAGCAATGCGATCTGGCGCAGCATCTCCTCGGCGATGGGCGAGCCGTCGCTCTCGACGCGTTTGACGAAGCGGCGGCGGACGTGGGTCCAGCAATAGACCAGCTGCCACGGCCCCTCATCGCGCGTGATCTCGGTCAGCGCATTGTAGGATTGGTAGGCGTCGCATTGCAGGAACCGGCCGCGGTATCCGGCCAGGAACCTAAGCGGATGTTCCCGTCCCCGACCGGGAGCGTAGTGGAACAGCACGAGGGGCGGGCCGGCACCGCCATGCCCGCGATCGTCGGATACGACGGCCCAGAAGTAGCCGCTCTTGGTGGCCTTCCGGCCCGGCTCCAGAACAGGCGCGCGGGTCTCGTCGACGAAGATCCGGTCGGCGACGCGCAGGTGGACCTTCATGTGGTCGATCACGGGCATCAGGTGGAAGCAGGCGCGGCCGACCCAATTGCCGAATGTGCCGCGGTCGAGGTGGAGCCCCTGCCGCTCGAAGATCCCCGCCTGGCGGTAAAACGGAAGGTGGTCGCCGAACTTCGAGATGATGATCCATGCGATCAGCCGCTCGGTGGGCAGGCCGCCCGGCACGACGTGCTCGGGCGCATGAGCCTGCACTACGGCCTGCGAGCAGCGGCGACAGGCATATCTGGGGCGCCGCGTCACAAGAACCTGGAACTGCGCCGGGATCACGTCGAGCCGCTCGGAGACATCCTCCCCGATCCGGGCCATCTCACCACAACCGCAGGGGCAAAGGGTGCTGGCCGGCTCGATCACGCGCTCGACCCGGGGCAGATGCGCCGGCAGATGCCCACGGTTGCGCGCGGGCTTGCGAGGTTCTTCCCCTCGCGCCCGGGAAAGCGCGGCTTCAGCCTTCTCCTGCGCGGCCTCAAGCACGCCCTGGGCCAGTTCGGCGTCCTCGAGCGGCAAATTGAACTGGTCGGGTGACAACTTCTCGGAACTCTTGCCAAAGCGCTCGCGCTGCGAGGTGCGCAGGATACCCTCCAGCCGGCGGTTTGCCTCCTGTACCTCCGCGAGCGCTGCCTCGACCTCCGCGAGGCGGGCCTTCAGATGAGCGTTCTCGCGGCTGAGAGTGTCGGCATCCATGCCTGAAGTGAATCACGCTGATGCCGTTCTGGCCAGTAAAAACGGGGCCTCCAGTGCGTCGGATGCACTTACCCTGCAACCAGCGGGCGGCGCACCCGCTCGGGTCTTACCAGTCTCCAGTCCAACCCCTCGAACAGCGCCGCCAGCTGCGCCGAGGACAGGCGCATCACCCCATCCCGCACCTGCGGCCAGACGAACTTGCCGCCCTCGAGGCGCTTGTGAACGAGCACCATCCCGGTCTGGTCCCAGACCAGAATCTTGATACGATCTGCCCGCTTCGCCCGGAAGACGAAGACCGCCCCGCAGAACGGGTCGAGCCCGAACATCTCCTGCACCGCCAGCGCCAGCCCGTCGATGCCCTTGCGGAAGTCCACCGGCCGCGTCGCCACGTAGACCTTCACCGGCCCGCCCTGGCCGAGCATCACCATGCCGCCGCCCGCGCCGCTCGGATCGACCGCGTAAGCAGAACCTCATCGGTATCTGCGCCGACGCGGATCACGACATCACCCACAACAATCTCCACGCCGGTGCTGGCCTCCGTCTCTGCCGGCATCTCCGCTGCGGCGCCCTCGACGACCAGTTCTGCAAACATCGGCAGTGCCGCCACGCTCTCGGGCACGACAAGCTGTCCGTCCCGTAGCTTCTTCCGCCAGTCATAAACCTGCCAGCGCGTCGTCCCGTGCCGCCGCGCGACTTCGGTCACCGAAGTTCCCGGCACCAAGCTTTCCGCCGCAATCCGCGCCCGCTCCGCCTTCGTGCGTCGCTGACGCCCGGTCGGCCCCTCCATCACTTCCAGCCGCGAAACCCCACCATCCGAGAAGCCGTCCAAATGGCCGCCCATTTTGCCGTCTCGTTCCAAGCCAACACCTCCGACGTTCATGCGCACGGAGATTGGCCCGTTCAGATCACCAGCGGCAGGAGGGGATCAGCGTCGCGCTTAC
>NZ_JBQEOI010000023.1:29778-42616 GCF_052045125.1 Paracoccus sp. 22332 | reverse complement strand
CGGATTGCCAAATTGCAAAAGCAGAAGTTCGGAGCCAGTTCGGAAAAGATCGAACGCGAGATCGAGCAACTGGAGCTGGCGCTGGAAGACCTGCAGCTGGCCCTGGCCGAGGCGAATGACCCGTCGCCCGCTGCCGAGAAGGGGCCCGACACGGAAGCACAGGCTCCGGAGCCGGCTGAACCTCAGGAAACCAACCGCCGCCGCCCGAAAGTCTCGAAGGACACGCCGCGCGAACGTCGCGAATATGACCCTGGCAAGAATTGCCCCGATTGCGGCGGCGATCTGCGGGTGATCGGTGAGGATGTCAGCGAATTGATCGACATGATCGCCGCGCAGTTGAAGGTTATCGAGATCGCGCGCATCAAGAAGTCCTGCCGACGCTGTGAGAAGATCGTCCAGGCCCCGGCACCCAGCCGGCCGATCCCGCGGAGCATGGCGGGACCGAACCTGCTCGCCTATGTCCTGGTCTCGAAGTTCGACGATCATGTGCCGCTTTACAGGCAGAACGAGATCTTTGCCCGGATGGGCGCCGATATCGCCGACACGACGCTCGTGGACTGGTGCGGCGGGGCGATGAAAGCCCTGGCGCCGCTGATCGAAAAGATCGAGGCCGAGATCATGGCCAGCGATCTGCTCCATGCCGATGACACGCCCATCCGGGTCCTCGATCGCAGCAAGAGCGACAAGGGGCTCGGCAAGGGTGTCAGGAAGGGCAGGATCTGGGCTTATGTCCGCGATCAGCGCCCTTGGGCAGGCCAGGCCCCGCCCGGTGCGGTGTATCAGTTCGCCCCGGACTGGAAGGAAGACCATGTCCTCGGCCATCTGGGCCAGGCCGGCGGCATTCTTCAAGCAGATGGCTACAAGGGCTATGCCAAGCTCTATGCCCCCGATCTGGAGGGCAAGAGCCAGTTCCGCGAGGCCGCCTGCTGGGCGCATCTGCGCCGTGACTTCCATGATGTCTGGACATCGACGAAATCCGAGATCGCGCGCGAGGCGCTCGACCGGATCGGCAAGTTCTACGACATCGAGCGCGCCATCAGCGGCAAGCCCGCCGAGTTGCGGCTGGCCCTGCGCCAGAAGGAAACCAGGCCCAAGATCGACGCCTTCCGGGACTGGGCCGAAAAGCAGCTGACGCGCATCCCGGGCAAAAGCGATCTGGCCAAGGCCTTCCGCTATGGGCTGAGCCGCTGGTCTGCCCTCACGCTGTTCCTCGAGGACGGGCGCGTGGCCATCGACAACAATGCGGCCGAGCGTGCCCTGAGGCCAATTGGTGTCGGCAGACGGAACTGGCTATTCGCAGGCTCGGATGCGGGCGGCGAAACGCTCGCCCGCGCCCTGACCGTCATTGAAACGGCAAAGATGAACGGGCTCGATCCGCAGGCCTATCTTGCCGATGTCCTGGACCGCATCCACGATCACATGAACACCCGTCTCGGCGAATTGCTGCCCTGGAACTGGACGCCAATGGGCACGGTCAAGACCGAGGCCGCGTAAACAGCGCCCGGAAGAGTTCCTCGGACTGCCGCAGGCCCTCATCGGTCAGGACAACCGACTTTGCCTTGTTGACCGGATCGGCGATCAGGCCCCTGGCATGCAACCGCTCCAGGACGTCCCAGTCAAAGCCTTTCCACGCGCGCCGCTCGTCATGCAGCGTCAACCACAGCAGCGCCAGAACAGCCTCGTCGATCTTGTCCCGATCAATCTCCATGGACTGAGCCTACCACGGAGAGCCGTAGCGCGAGACACAACATCATCAACACTTGTCAATGAAAAATGGCCGCGGTGCAAACCGGGTGGTTACCACCAAACCGCGACCAGTCGAGGTGACTCACCGCTTCGCACAGCATCACGTCCTGACCGCCTATGCTGTCTTCAGCAATGCCGCGCGCGCGAGAAAGCGATGAAGGTGATCCTCGCCGCATGATTTGCGGGCAAGAGCCCCGTGCTTTGCCACGGGGCGGCTCAGCCCTGCTCTTTCCAGCGCCGCACGGTCCCGGCCTCAAGCCCGAACTGATCCAGGACACGACCAAGCGTGTGATCCACCATCTCATCAAGCGAGGTCGGCCGGGCGTAGAAGGCCGGCACCGGCGGGGCGATCATCGCGCCGATTTCCGCAAGCTGGGTCAGGGTGCGCAAATGGCCCAGATGCAGCGGCGTCTCGCGCACCATCAGCACGAGCCGGCGGCGTTCTTTCAGCACCACATCCGCAGCGCGCGTCAGAAGCGTCGTGGTCATGCCGGTCGCGATTTCTGAGGCTGAGCGGATCGAGCAGGGTGCCACCACCATGCCCATCGTCATGAAAGAGCCGCTTGAGATCGAGGCGCCGATATCCTCCTGGCGGTGGCAGTGATCGGCCAGGGCGCGGATTTCCGCAAGCTTGCGGCTGGTCTCATGCGCGACGGTGATCTCGGCCGAGCGTGACATGACCAGATGGGTCTCTACCGGCAGATCGCTCAAGAGCTCCAGGAGCCGGATGCCATAAATGACCCCGGATGCGCCGGAAATTCCAACGATAAGACGATTGCTTGCCGGCATGATTGCTTCCCCCCGGCAGGCAGAATGCACGTTGGCGGGGCTGGCTCGCAATACTGCCGGTCTGATGGGTGTCATCACAAAAATCTATCGGGATGGCAGGATGTGTTCACGACCTCAGAGTGGCATCGACAGCGAGAAATCCGTAATCCGGTCACGCAATTCGAGGATCAGGAACTTGGAAGATTGCTACGGGTCGGGTCAGGGAAGGCGCGTTACAAGGAGTTTGAGCCCGAAGTTGCCTTCTGACCTCGAAGCAGTACCTGCCGGTGTATTCATCACTCCGCCAACCGGCGCATTACCTTAATGAGTTCAGACTTTCCTTCAAATCCAATACCTGGCAGATCGGGCATCGATACATGCCCATCCTCAACGGAAATGCCGTCTGGAAAGCCACCATAGGGTTGGAAAAGCGAAGGATAGCTCTCGTTACCTCCCAATCCCAGACCGGCTGCAAGGTTCAGCGACATTTGATGCCCACCGTGGGGGATGCACCGTGACGGAGACCACCCGAATTGCCGCAGGACCTCCAGCGTGCGCAGGAACTCGACCAAGCCGTAGGACAAGGCGCAGTCGAATTGAAGATAGTCCCGGTCGGGGCGCATCCCGCCATACCGTAGCAGGTTGCGTGCGTCCTGGTGCGAGAACAGGTTTTCGCCTGTCGCCATAGGCCCGTCGTAGAACTCTGACATAGCCGCCTGCAGCGCATAGTCCAGCGGATCGCCCACTTCTTCGTACCAGAACAGAGGATAGTCGCGCAGCATCTTCGCATAGGCGATGGCGGTTTCTAGATCAAAGCGGCCATTGGCATCGACCGCCAGTTGCGCTTCCGAGCCGATCTCGCTCAGCACGGCCTCTATCCGATCGCGGTCTTCCCCAATCGATGCCCCGCCGATCTTCATCTTCACAACAGTATAGCCGCTGTCGAGGTAGCCGCGCATCTCGCTGCGCAGTGCGCCGTTGTCTTTGCCGGGATAGTAGTACCCACCGGCAGCGTAGACAAAGACCCGTGAATCCGCCTCGCGCCCCTTCATCTCTGCCAGGAGCCGGAAGAGCGGTTTTCCAGCGATCTTTGCCACAGCATCCCAGATCGCCATGTCCAGGGTGCCGACCGCAACAGAGCGTTCGCCATGCCCGCCAGGCTTCTCGTTGGCCATCATCGCGGACCAGAGCCTGCCCGGATCGAAATTCGTTCCATCGTCGTTGAGCAGGCTGTGCGGGTCGGCTTCGAGCAGACGGTCGCGGAAACGCTCTCGGATCAGCCCGCCTTGTCCATAGCGCCCGTTGGAGTTGAAGCCATAGCCAACAACCCGCCGTCCGTCCTTGACGACATCCGTTACGACGGCAACAAGGCTGGCCGTCATCTTGCTGAAGTCAATATAGGCGTTCCGGATGGGAGAGGAGATCGGCTTGGTGACTTCGCAAACGTCGATGATCCGCATGGACTGTCCCCGCTTTGTTGAGGGTGAGGTTTTCAGGAAGGCGGTCTTCAATCGAGCCGGATCATGTAGTTCAGCTGATCTGTCCGAAAGAAGCTGAGGCGCCGTTCGACGGAGCGGCCCAGGATGTCATGAGCCACACGCTCGACCCTCAGCACAGGAGTGTCTGCAGGCAGAGTAAGTGCCTGTCGCGTTTCCGCATCCGGCTGTTCTGCCGCGATCGATTCGTCCGCATTCAAGATGATGCAGCCGTAGGCCTGCTGATACAGGACATAAAGGGCGCTTGGCAGAGGACTACGACGTTCAAGGCCAGGGAAAAGGTCGGCTGAAACAACGCTGATCTCAAGCGCGCAGGGGGCACCGTTAATGCTGCGAATTCTACGGATCTCTGTGACTGTGGCGGGTGCGCCTTGCAGGCTGGCCTGCTCATCCTGCGTTGCCGGGCGGCTGCTGATCCGCTCTTGCTCCACCTGGGGACTAAGGATTCGGCCGTCGCGGGGGCGAAGTCGGAAGAAGTTGAACAGCGACCCTTCGGGAGTGCGTGCAGTGATGAACGTCCCTCTGCCTTGCTCCCGCCGCACTATGCCATGCTGTTCCAGCATGATCAGCGCTTTCCGAGCCGTTCCTTGGGAAACGCCGGTTTCTGCGGCAAGCTGGGTTTCGCTCGGCAGCATCCCTCCCGGTAGCAACTGGCCCGAGGCGATGCGTGCAACGACTTCGTCGATGACAGACTGGTATAGCGGCGGCGGCATGGAGACATCCTTGTTCTTGCATGGACATGATACCCGCTTCCGGGCTGCCAGAAAACATATAACTTATATCTTGTATAAGAGTATCTGTATATGATACCTCATTGTTGAGCACACTTGGACCGTAGGAGGGGCGCTTGAGTATTCCACAACTTCTAGTTCACGATCACGAAGACAATGTCGGGGTGGTCGTGGTCGAGGATCTGGCAGCTGGCACCGACATGCTGTGCGTTGTCACGGCCGACAATTCCGATTTTCACCTGACAGCGAAAGCCGACATCCCCATTGGACATAAGGTCGCGCTGAAGCCGCTGAAGGCGGGCGATACCGTCATCAAGTATGGCGAGGACATCGGCAAGATGGTGGGCGATGCCGAGGTCGGCGGCCACGTCCACACCCATAATTGCAAGACGAAGAGGTGGTAAGCCATGGCACTTGATTTCAGCACCGCGACTGTGAAGGCCTGGCGCCGCGAGAATGGCCGCGTGGGGGTTCGCAACCATGTCGTCATTCTGCCTGTCGACGACATCTCGAATGCAGCTTGCGAAGCGGTGGCCAACAACGTCAAGGGCACCCTGGCCATTCCACATGCCTACGGTCGACTGCAGTTCGGCGAGGATCTGGAACTGCACTTCCGCACGATCATCGGCACCGGCGCAAACCCCAACGTCGCCGCCGTGATCGTCATTGGGATCGAGCCTGAATGGACCAAAGTTATCGTTGACGGAATTGCCAAGACCGGTAAGCCTGTCACTGGCTTTTCCATCGAACAAAAGGGCGACTTCGAGACGATCCGCCAGGCAAGCTGGAAAGCTAAGGAATACGTCCACTGGGCGACCGAACTACAGAAAGAAGACTGCCCCATCAGCGATCTGTGGGTGTCCACCAAGTGCGGTGAAAGCGACACGACGACCGGTCTGTCGTCCTGCCCGACTGTTGGCAATATGTACGACAAGCTGCTGCCGCACGGCATCTATGGTTGCTTTGGCGAGACGTCCGAGATTACAGGGGCAGAGCATATCTGCGAAACTCGCGCAGCTAATCCCGAAGCCGCAGAGAAATTCAAAGCGATATGGAAGTCCTATCAGGATGACGTGATCGAGCAGTTCAAGACCTCTGACCTTTCGGACAGCCAACCGACCAAGGGCAACATCCTGGGTGGCCTCACTACTATCGAGGAAAAGGCCTTGGGGAACCTTGAGAAGATCGGGAAGTCGTCAACCTACATCGATGCGATCGGCCCTGCCGAGACCCCCGAAAAAGGCCCGGGCCTTTACTTCATGGACAGCTCATCGGCTGCGGCTGAGTGCGTGACCCTGATGGCCGCAGGCGGTTACGTCATCCACACGTTCCCGACCGGGCAGGGTAACGTGGTAGGTAACCCCATCGTGCCGGTCATCAAGATCTCAGGCAACCCGCGCACGCTACGGACCATGTCAGAGCACATCGATGTCGACGTCACCGGCGTCCTGACCCGCGAGATGACAATCGATCAGGCCGGGGACTCCTTGATCGACATGATCGTTCGTACGGCCAATGGTCGCTTGACGGCCGCCGAAGCTTTGGGACACCGGGAGTTCTCGATGACCAAGCTATATCGCAGCGCCTGACGACGCAACGCCTGCCGGGCCTTTGAGGAGGGGCGCGGCAGGCGCAGATCTGTTCAGAACAATGACACCGGGGAGGAGAAGACGATGATCGGAATCAAGACACGGCGCTTGATCGGCGGGGCAGCCCTGATGCTGATGGCAGGGGCAGGGGCGGCGCTGGCCTATCCCGACGGGCCGCTGACCTACATTATACCCTTCAACGCGGGCGGCGAAAGCGACATCACCGCGCGCTACCAGCAGCAGCCCTTCAAGGCGCTGACCGGACAGGATCTGATCGTGCAGTACCTGCCGGGGGCAGGCGGCGCGCAGGCATGGGCGGGGCTTAACGGCATGACCGGTGACGGCTATACGATCATGGGCACCAATCTGCCGCATATCGTATTGCAGCCGATGTTGCAGGATCCCGGCTACAAGACCGAAGACATCACGAACGTCTACATGTTCCATTTCACGCCCGATGCATTGCTGGTGCGCGCTGACAGTCCATATCAGACGGTTCAGGACGTGATTGACGCGGCCAAGGACATGCCGGGCGGCGTGACGGCGGGCGGGTCGGCGACCAACTCGGCTAACCATATCGCCAACCAGGTCTTCATGAATGAGACCGGTGCCGACATGACCTATATCCCATATACCGGCACCGGCGCCACCGAAACCGCCCTTGTCGGCGGCGAGGTCGATGTCCTTTGGGGCTATACCACCGTGGCCGTACGGCAGGGTGATGCGGTGCGCGTCCTAGCCGTTGCCACCGAGGAGCGGCATCCGCTGTTTCCCGAAAGCCCGACCTTCAAAGAACTGGGCATCGACATGGTCGGCGGCGCATACCGGGGGATCGGTGTGCCCTCCTCCACCCCGGAGGAAGTGCGCGTTCAGCTGTCGGACATCATCGGCCAGATCAATGCAGACCCGGATTTCATAAAGCAGATGGAAGCTGATGGCTACGCGATGATCGACGTGCCCTATGCCGAGATGGATGCGTTCATGGCGGAACGTATCGAGGCCTATACGGCAGTTGCTGAACAGCTGCAGTCGCAACAGTAAACCCGGACGCAGAACAGTCCTAACCGTTCTGGCGCGCGAATGTGCGCCGGCCCGGTCATGCGATCTTGCAAGCCAGAGGGAGCAACCATGGCAAATGCGATGAGTATCCTGTTCGAAGCGCTCAGCCCAATGAACCTGTTGCTAGCTGTTCTTGGGGTTCTGGGCGGCACGATCATCGGGGCCCTTCCAGGCCTGTCGGCCACGATGGCGATTGCAGTCTTGGTTCCGTTCACCTTTGTCATGGACCCGGCATCCGGTCTGATCATGCTGGGCGCGATCTATACCGGGGCGGTTTATGGCGGCGCATTTGCAGCGATTCTCGTTAATACCCCCGGTACGCCAAGCGCCATTGCCACGACGTTCGATGGCTATCCCATGGCGAAGCGCGGCGATGGCGATCTGGCGGTGACGCTGGCAACCATCGCCAGCGTGGTCGGCGGACTGATCGGCGCGGTTCTGCTGATCACTCTTGCCCCAAAATTGGCGACGCTTGCGCTGGCCTTTCAGTCCACCGAGTATTTCTGGCTGGCCATCCTGGGCCTGACCCTGATCGCAACCTTGTCGGAAGGTAACCTGGTCAAGGGCCTGATCGGTGGCATGTTCGGCCTATTCCTGTCGATGATCGGCGTGGCGGTGATCGGCGGGGATACGCGGTTCACGGGCGGAATGCCGTCCATGCTGGGGGGCATCGACATCGTTGCCGCCTTGATCGGGCTTTACTGTATTCCGGTGCTGATCGGCCTGGTTGCATCTCCTGACAAGCATCTCGAGCCGACGGAGGCGCGCGGTTTTCGGCTGCTGGAGGCGCTTGGCATTTCCGTGCGCAACTGGTTCAACCTGCTGCGGTCGTCCCTGATCGGCACGATCGTCGGCATTCTGCCGGGCGCCGGAGGCTCAATCGCCTCTCTTGTCGCCTACGCCGAGGCGCGCCGTGCGTCACCGCGATCCGACAACTATGGCAAGGGAGAGCCGGGCGGCATCTTGTCCACCGAAAGCGCCAACAACGCGACCGTCGGCGGCGGTTTCATCCCGACACTGGTTCTGGGTATCCCCGGAACGCCGCCCGATGCCGTTATCATGGGCGCCCTGATGGTGCAGGGCATCCGCGTCGGTCCCTCCCTGTTTCAATCCGGGGATGACACCGTCTATGTCTTCATGACCGGCCTGATCGTCGCGACGCTGCTGATGCTGCCGGTCGGCCTGATCGTCGGGCGTTATGCGTTTCGCTTCATCACCAACGTGCCTAAGGCGATGCTAGTGCCCTTGATCGCCTTCATGACGGTGATCGGCAGCTTCGCGATCCACGCCAATCCGCATGATGTCGTGGTGATGGTCGTTCTGGGCGTGATCGGCTGGGCGGTCGGCCGCGCGGGTTTCGGCGCGTCACCCATCGTCCTTGGTCTTGTGCTGGGGCAGATCGCCGAGCAGGGTTTCATGCGCGCGTGGATGATCGGTGGCGCCCGTGGTGACTTTCTAGGGCAGCTTCTGGTCAACCGCCCGATCAGCTGGGGCATCGTGGCGCTGATCCTGCTGACCATGTGCCTGCCCTTGCTGCGCCTGCGGAGGTCGCGGCGTGCGGCAGGTGGGCAGACAACCGGGCTGGGCCTTGTGACCGAGGATCGGCGTGTTGACCGCACAGGTCTGGTCGGAGCGGCCGCCTTTCTGGCCTTGGCCGTTTGGATGCTTGTCCAGGCAAGCGGCCTCAGCACCATGGCGGCGGCCTTCCCCTATGCGGTCGGCGCTGTTCTGCTGGCCTTGTCCCTGTTGCAGATCGCGCGCAGCCTGCGCGGCCATGCCGGCACCAGCACCGACGCCGCTTCGCCCCCCGGCACTGTACGCGGCCTGCTGCTTGGCGTCACGATGCTTGGCTGGGCGATCGTCTTTCCGCATCTGGGAATGTTCGTCACGTCGCTGATCGCCTGCACCGTCCTGATGATGACTGGCCAGTTCGGTCGTCTGACTGCACAGCGCTTTGCGGCCTATCTGGTCGGCATCGTCGTGATGGTCGGTATCTTCTACCTGTTGTTGGATCAGGTGCTGAACGTGCCCCTGCCTCCCGCACTGCTTTTCTAGGAAAGGAACCCCATGGCACGCATTGTCATCACCGAATTCATGGATGAGGCGGCTGTTTCGCGGCTGGCTGCACGGCATGTCACCGATTATGCGCCCGATCTGGTCGATCGCCGTTCCGACCTGATGCCGATGCTGGCTGATGTCGACGTCCTGATTGTCCGCAACCGAACGAGTGTGAATGCCGAATTGCTGGAGGCCGCGCCGAACTTGCGGGCGGTCGGCCGGCTGGGAGTAGGGCTGGACAACATCGACATGGAAGCCTGCAAGGCGCGCGGCATTGTGGTCTGGCCTGCCACCGGCGCGAACGATCTTGCTGTCGCCGAATACGTTATCACAATGGCACTAATGTTGCTGCGTGGGGCATACCTTGCATCGGCGCGCGTCGCAGCGGGCGAATGGCCTCGTCAAGATCTGATCGGAGGCGAGGCGTCGGGCCGTGTCATGGGGTTGCTTGGCTTTGGTGCCATTGCACGGCAGGTTGCGACACGGGCCAAAGCGCTTGGTATGATCGTAATAGCGCACGACCCGCATCTGCCGGAAAGCGATCCATCTTGGGGATCTGTGAGGTCAGTCTCATTTGCTGATCTGTTGGCACACTCCAGTGTGCTCAGCCTGCATGTCCCCCTGACAGCACAGACACGGCATGTCATTGACGCGGACGCGCTATCCCAGATGCGTCCGGATGCCATCGTGATCAATGCTGCACGAGGTGGCGTTGTTGATGAGGTGGCACTCGCCGCAACATTGCGCGAAGGACGTCTTGCTGGCGCCGCCCTGGATGTCTTCGAAACCGAGCCTTTGACCGCCGAAGCCGGTGGGAGGTTCCTTGATCTACATAACGTGATCCTGACGCCGCATGTCGCAGGTGTGACCGACCAGTCCAATGTCCGGGTCAGCAATCTTATTGCGGATAAGGTTCTGGATCATCTGATGGAAGAGGTGTGACCTATGGTACAGATGACGCTTGTGGATGCGCACCAGTTGGTCGTTCAAACCCTGACGCGTTGCAGGACGGCGCCCGATAATGCCCAATCCGTCGCTCGCGCCCTTGTCGCCGCCGAGGCCGTCGGGCAGGCCGGACATGGCCTGCGCCGGATTCCGTCCTATGCCGCTCAATCGCTAAGCGGCAAGGTTGACGGACATGCGGTTCCGACTAGCCAGCAACCGCGTCCAGGGGTGCTTGCAGTCGATGCGATGCGTGGTTTCGCCTATCCGGCGCTGGATGTCGCGGTGGACTGGCTGATCGCGAACACCAAGGGGCAGGGGATTGCCGCCGCGGGCATCTCACGCTCCCACCACTGCGGGGTAGCTGGCGTCACCGTGGAGCGAATTGCCAACGAAGGGTATGTGGCGCTGCTATTTGCGAACACACCTGCCGCAATGGCGCCCTGGGGCGGGCGCAAAGCCCTGTTCGGCACCGATCCGATCGCCTTTGCAGCGCCGCGAAGCGGGGGACATTCGCCGATCGTCGTGGATGTCTCGCTGTCTAAGGTGGCGCGGGGAAAAATCATGGCCGCAGAACAGAAAGGCGCTTCGATTCCAGAAGGATGGGCACTTGATACCGAGGGACAGCCGACAACCGATGCCAAGGCGGCGCTGGCAGGCACCATGATCCCATTGGGCGATGCGAAAGGCACGGCGTTAGCGCTGATGGTGGAGTTGCTGGCGGCTGGCCTGCTGGGCGCCAATTACGGTTACGAAGCTTCATCGTTCTTCGACGGCGAAGGTCAGTCGCCAGGTGTCGGCCAATTGCTGATCGCGCTGCATCCGCAGGCGTTCTCCGACACAGCGCTCCACCGGATCGACGATCTTGCCGACGCCATCGCCAATCAACCTGGCGCGCGGCTTCCCGGTGCTCGGAGAGAGGAAATCAGGCGGAAGGCTTCCCGAGAAGGACTGAACGTTGATGACGAACTGCTGAGCCAGATCGATTCGCTGGGCCGGACGGTCAATGTCTAGTCCGAAGACAGGCACAACTCCGATGGGTCTTGGGGCACGATTGCCGACCGCAGCCGCGATTAAGATCTTGTTTCCTGGCGTTGCAGTTTCAGTCCTTGTCGCCGCAACCGCCCAGTTCCTGGCAGAGCATTACGGTGCGCCCGCCATGCTCATGGCCCTGTTGTTGGGACTCGCCCTGAACTTCTTGGCAGAGCAGGGAACGCGGACAGTAATTGGAGTCGAGTTTTCCGCAAAAACTATCCTGCGGCTGGGCGTTGCCTTGCTGGGCGCCAGGATCTCGGCGCAAATGCTGGCCGATCTTGGCAGTGAGATGATTCTGCTGGTGATCGCTGGCGTCGTCGTTACCATACTTTTTGCAATGCTGGCGGCGCGCCTGTTCGGGCGGGGCTGGCGGCTGGCGTTGCTGACCGGCGGATCGGTAGCGATTTGTGGCGCTTCGGCTGCAATGGCGATTGCGGCAGTGCTGCCGCGGACAGACAAGACGGACCGCAACCTAGCCTTCACGGTGATCTCGGTCACTGTGTTGTCGACGGTCGCGATGATCGCATATCCGCCCCTCTCGCAAGTCTTTGGATTTTCGGCGTTGGAATCCGGCGTGTTTCTGGGCGGCACTATCCACGATGTGGCGCAGGTCGTGGGCGCTGGCTTCTCTGTCAGCCCCGAGGTCGGAGAAACGGCGACATTAGTCAAGCTGATCCGCGTGTCCATGCTGGCACCCGTCGTGCTGGCCTTTTCCTTAGCAATCCGCTTGGGCGGATTGGGCAACAGCGACCCGTCCGCCAAGCGTCCGCCGCTGTTGCCAACTTTTGTCTTCGGCTTTCTGGCGCTGGCAGTTCTGAACTCGCTGGGTGTGATCCCGACCTCCATCGCCCACCTTGCCGAAGGATTCAGCCGCTGGGCGCTTCTGGTGGCGATCGCAGCGGTGGGGATCAAGACCTCGCTGCTCAAGATGATGGATGTCGGCGGCAGTGCCATTGCCCTGATCGTGGCGGAAACTGTCTTTTTGGCTGTTTTCGTGCTGGTTGGCGTGCATCTAATCGGTTGAGAAGGAAAGAGATGTTTCAGAAAATCCTGATCGCCAACCGTGGCGAGATTGCGATCCGCGTGATGCGGGCGGCCAACGAATTGGGCAAGAAAACGGTCGCGGTCTATGCCGAGGAGGACAAGCTGGGCCTGCACCGCTTCAAGGCGGACGAGGCCTACCGGATCGGCGAAGGGCTGGGGCCGGTCGCGGCCTATCTGTCCATCCCCGAGATCATCCGGGTCGCCAAGGAAAGCGGCGCGGACGCAATCCACCCCGGCTATGGCCTTTTGTCCGAAAACCCCGACTTCGTGGACGCCTGCAAGGCCGCAGGGATCACCTTCATCGGCCCGCGCGCGGACACCATGCGGGCACTTGGCGACAAGGCGTCGGCGCGGCGCGTGGCGATCCAGG
>NZ_JBQEOI010000023.1:0-29728 GCF_052045125.1 Paracoccus sp. 22332 | reverse complement strand
GCGTCAACCACATAAGCGCCAGAACGGCCTCGTCGATCTTGTCCCGATCAATCTCCATGGACTGAGCATACTACGGTCAGACTGGGGCGGGAATCGGGCGGTTACGAACCACCAGGGCCGGGACCGCAAAGGTATAGCCCGCAACCGGCCAACTGAACCAGCGTTCGAAGTAGACGGCGTCCTGTAGGGGTGTCAGGACGCTGACGATGCCCAGCATGCCCAAGGTTGCCAATGCAAGGGGCTTGGCAAGCTGGCGCATGTGACCTTGGATGCGTCCTTCGAGCCTGAGGTTCAGCCAGGTTGCTCCCAGCAGCGCATAGCCCACTGGCACGGCAACCCCGGTGAGGATGGAGATGGCGTCAGCCAGTCCCACCAGCCGCCCGCATAGGCCCGGTTCTGAACCTCGATCCCCTGCACAAGCGCACCAAGCGCAATCCCCTGGGCTAGTCCTCCGACCAGAGACCCGCCGAAGAACCCAAAGTCCCACACCCGCTTCCACCGCGTCGTCCGCCAGCGATATTCAAAAGCGACACCGCGAAAGATCAGTGCCAGAAGCATCAGAATAATCGGTACATAAAGGGCAGGCATGACGACGGCATAGGCAAGCGGAAAGACAGCAAACAGGCCGCCGCCACCAAGAACCAGCCAAGTCTCGTTCCCGTCCCACATGGGCGCGACCGAGTTCATCATCACGTCTCGTTCATGCTCGTCCTTGGCAAAGGGGAAGAGAATACCAATACCCAAGTCAAAGCCATCAAGAACAACATAGACCAGAACGGCAAAGGCAATGATCCCTGCCCAGATGAAGGAAAGTTCAAGCCCGAACATAGCTCACTCCTCACGCCGCTGGGGGTCTTCGGCCGGGCCCGGGGTGATCCCGGCGGTACGGATCGGTCCGTCGCGCAAGCCCAGATGCGGCGTGCCAGGCGGCATCGACATCATTCGCAACAGATAGAAGGTGCCCGCGCCGAAAATGAAGAAGTAAACAATAATAAAGGCCACAAGCGATGTTCCCACTGCCTGTGCATCTAGCGGGGACCGGCTTTCGGCGGTTCGCAGCAGGCCATAGACGGTAAAGGGTTGGCGACCGACCTCGGTCGTGATCCATCCCGCCAGCACCGCGATGAAACCCGCAGGGCCCATCGTCAGTGCCGCGCGGTGCAGCCACGGCGTGGTGTAGAGCTGGCCCCGCAGCCGCGCCCACAGGCCCCAGACCGCAAGGCCCAACATCGCGAAACCAAGTGCGACCATGACGCGGAACGACCAGAACACAATGAGGACAGGCGGTTCATCCTCATCCGGTATCGTGTCAAGGCCATTGAGCGCACCGCCCAACTGGTGAGTCAGGATCAGGCTTGACAGCTTCGGGATTTCGACCGCGTAGTGGACTGTCTTCGCTTCCTGGTTCGGCCAGCCGAACAGGATCAGCGGCGCGCCCTCGGGATGGCTGTCGAAATGTCCCTCCATTGCCATGACTTTGGCGGGCTGGTGTTCCAGCGTATTCAGCCCGTGTTGATCGCCCACCAGGAGTTGCAGCGGCGCGGCCACCATCAGCATGCCCATGGCCATCGAGAACATGCGCCGCGTGGCAGGATTTCCGCGGTCGCGCAGCAGGTGCCAGCCTGCTGTTCCCCCGACGACAAGTGCTGTCGTCAGATAGGCTGCCAACACCATATGCGTCAGCCGATAAGGAAACGACGGGTTGAAGATGATGGCCCACCAGTCCTCGGGCAGGAACTGGCCATTCTCGCCGATGCTGTAACCCTGTGGCGTCTGCATCCAGCTGTTCACGGAGAGGATCCAGGTGGCCGAGATCAGCGTCCCGACCGCAACCATGGCGGTGGCGAACATGTGCAGCCCGTCGCCGACCCTTTTGCGACCGAATAACATGATGCCCAGGAAGCCGGCCTCAAGAAAGAAGGCCGTCAACACCTCGTATGCCATCAACGGCCCGACGATCGGCCCCGCCCGGTCGGAGAAAACCGACCAGTTCGTTCCGAACTGATAGGACATGACGATGCCCGAGACGACGCCCATGCCGAAGGCCACGGCAAAGATCTTTTTCCAATGATCGAAAAGGACCAGGTATGTCTTGTCCCTTGACCTCAACCACAAAGCATTGAGGACTGCGAGATAGCTTGCCAGCCCGATCGAGAAAGCCGGGAAAATGATGTGAAACGAAACGGTGAACGCAAATTGCAGTCTGGCGAGGACTTCAGCCGTGAACATGGTGCTGATCCTTTGCTGTAGCGATCGGGATATGGATCTTGGTACTCGGCACCAACAACGGGACAAATTGTCTCGGACACTCTTGCGCCGGCCCTTGCAGAGCTACAGGGAAACTGCACGCGAGGGGATTTTCGAGAATCTGATAATGTGACCGCCCCCAGACGGATCTATGTGCTTAAGTGGGGCTGCAACTATCCATAGCGGAAGCGGTTGCATCACCAGAGCCAAGAAACTGCATAGTGCAGTCCCACCGGTCACCCTGCGACGTGTTTGGCCTTCACCGTACCCCAGGCAAAGGCTCCCAGATACATCGCCATGATGCCAAAGACGAGAACAAGCCGTGCAATTGGCCTTGCTGGCAAGCCAGTTCAAGACGGAGCAGGCCGACTATGACGTCTTGAACTGGCTTCCTTGTCGCGTTGCCCTTTCGCGCCCGAGGCAAATTTCAGACAGTTCGGTCGCGTGGTTGGAGCTGTCACTCAGCCTTCCTTTAGCAGCCGTGTTGCGGCAAGCCGCATCAACTCGCCTGCCGTCGGGCTGCTGACAAAGGTCATTGCCGGGGCATAGGCGATCTCGTGCAGAAGGGCACCCAATGTCTCGGGGGGCGCGGTCACCCCCCGACAGCGGCGACAGATCGCCTCGCCCAACTCACGCCAGGACCGGCGGATGATCTCTTCCTGCAACCGTAGCGATGCGGCGCCATCCCCGGCCAGCCGGGCATGCTCCAGGATGGTCAGCGACCAGCCGCCGCTGGCCGAGCGGTCGTCAGCCCAGGTCACCAGCAGATCGATGACAGCCGCCACGTCCGGCGCAGTTTCGATCGCGGCGACCAGCGGGGTCAGCCCGGTTCGGCCCTGCGCCTCCAGCACGGCCAGGAAGATCGCCTCCTTCCCCTCGAAATTGGAATAAACCGCGCCCTTGCTATAGCCTGCCGCCGCCGCGATGCGGTCGACCGAGGTGGCGGCATAGCCCTCGGTTCGGAACAGGTCATGGGCCGCGGCCAGCAGCCGTTCGCGGGTGACGGCCTGGCTTTCGGCTCGGCTCAATCTTGCCATCTGAAAATCTCACGGGTTTCTGACTTGCAAAAATAATACTGAACAGTATCTAAATACTCAACAGTATCTTAAATGGAGCGCGGCCCCAAATCATGAAGCACGAGATCACCCGCATCCGTCACGACCTGCGCCGCCGCAGCCTTGCAATCCGACGCAGCGAACGCATCACGCCGCAGATGCTGCGCCTGACGCTTGCGGGCGAGGCGCTGGAGGGCTTTGCCAGCCTTGCCCCCGACGACCATGTCAAGATCTTCGTTCCCGGCCCCGACGGGACCGAGGAACGGCGCGACTACACTCCGCGACGCCATGATCCGCAGGCGGGCGAGCTGCTGATCGACTTCGCCCTGCACGAGGCGGGGCCGGTGACCGCGTGGGCGCTGGCGGCGCAACCAGGAGACACAGCCCAGATCGGCGGGCCGCGCGGGTCAGTCGTGGTGGCGCAGGATTTCGACTGGTGGCTGCTGATCGGCGACGAGACAGCCCTGCCGGCCATCGGCCGCCGGATCGAGGAACTCCCTGCGGGTGCCAGGGTGACCAGCATCGTCGCCGTCGCCGGACCCGAGGAGGAGCAGGTCTTTTCCACGACAGCCCGGCATCGCGCTGTCTGGGTCCATCGTCCCGCCGACCGGGCGGACGACCCCGAACCGCTTCTGGTGGCCTTGAGGCGGGAACATCTGCCGGAGGGCGACGGTTACGTCTGGATTGCAGCCGAGGGCGGTGTTGCCCGCGCGTTGCGGCAGCATGTTCTGGGGCCTCTTGGCCATCCGGCCCGTTGGCTGAAAGCCAGCGGCTACTGGGTCAAGGGACGCGCCGACGCCACGGAGAAATTCGACGGGCAGCCTTGAACTCTGCCCGACCCGGCTTCCACAAGGAGATCCCGATGCCCACGCTTCACCACGCGATCAAGATCGCCGCATCCCGGTCAGCGGTGTTCCGCGCCCTGACCGACATCGACGAGATGGCGGCCTGGCACGAGGGCCGTGTCGAGGGCACGATCGCGCCCGGCGAAATCCTGACCTTGACGCCCAAACCGGGGCTGAGCTTTGCCTGACGGACCGAGCGGCTGGACCCCGATGCCCGCATCGAGCAGACCGTGGTCGAAGGCCCCGGCAGCTCTCCCGGCAAGCGGCTGACCTTTGCGCTGTCTGATACCGACGACGGCCGCACGCAGGTGGACCTGACCGACGGTCCCTGGCCCGAGGACGATCCGCACCTGCCGTTCTGCAACACTCATTGGGGCCAGGTGCTGCATAACCTGAAGTCGCATGCCGAGGGGAAGTGAGCCATGCCGCAGAAACGCCCGACCTCGTATCACGTCGTCAAGCCTGGCGATCCGCATCCGCAGGGCTGGACGGTGCCGCCGGTCAATGACCTGCGCTCGGCCATCGAGCTTTTGAAGACGCTGCCCGGCCAGTATCTGGAAACCGACCGCGAGACCGACCCCAAGGACGAGCTTGCCGGCGTTTACCGCTATATCGGCGCGGGCGGCACGGTGATGCGGCCGACGCGGATCGGCCCGGCGATGACCTTCAACAACATCAAGGGCTATCCCGGATCGCGCGTGCTGGTCGGGCTGCTGGCCAGCCGCGAACGGGTCAGCGCGCTCTTGGGCGCGCCGGTGCGCGAACTGGGCATCCAGATGGCCGAGGCGCGCAAGAACGTGACCCCGCCCGTGGTCGTGGATGCCAAGGACGCCCCCTGCCAGGAGGTCGTCTATCGCGCCGACGATCCGGATTTCGACCTGCGCAAGATCCTGCCCGCCCCCACCAACACCACCGAGGATGCCGGCCCTTATTTCTGCCTGGGTCTAGTCCTGGGATCGGATCCCGACGACCGCGACAACGTGGACGTGACGATCCACCGGCTTTGCGTACAGGGCAGGGACGAGCTGTCGATCTTCTTCGCCCCCGGACGCCACATCGACGCCTTCCGCCAGAAGGCCGAAGCCGCGGGCAAGCCGCTCGCCGTTTCGATCAACATGGGCCTCGACCCCGCTATCCATATCGGGGCCACCTTCGAGGCGCCGACCACCCCCTTCGGCTTTGACGAACTGTCCGTCGCGGGCGGGTTGCGCGGTCAGCCGGTGGAACTGGTCGAATGCCTGACGATCGAGCAGCGCGCCATCGCACGGGCCGAGATCGTGATCGAGGGCGAGATCCTGCCCGACGTCCGCGTGGCCGAGGACCAGAACACGAAGACGGGCAAGGCCATGCCGGAGTTTCCCGGCTATACGGGCGACGCCAACCCCTCGCTGCCGGTGATCAAGGTCAAGGCGATCACCACCCGCAAGAACCCGATCCTGCAAACGCTGGTCGGTCCGGGCGAGGAGCATGTCAGCCTGGCAGGCATCCCCACCGAGGCCTCGATCCACATCGAATGCCAGGACGCGCTGCCGGGTCTGGTGCAGAACGTCTACGCCCACAGCGCCGGCGGCGGCAAGTTCCTGGCCGTGCTGCAGGTCAAGAAGCGCAACGATGGCGATGACGGCATGACCAAGCAGGCCGCGCTGATCGCACTGGCTGTGTATCGCGAGTTGAAGAACGTGATCCTTGTCGATGACGACGTGGACCTGTTCGACACGGACGATGTGCTTTGGGCCATGCAGACGCGCTTTTCGGGCGATCTGGACACGATCTTCGTGCCGGGCGTTGCGGGCCATGTGCTCGATCCCTCGCAAACGCCGCTTTACGATCCGCGCGTGACCGCCAAGGGCACCACCACCAAGACGATCTTCGACTGCACCGTGCCCTTCCACTTGAAGGAGCATTTCATCCGGGCGCAGTTCAAGGAGGTGGACCCGAGCCTGTGGGCGCCCTCGCTATTCGGAAAAAGCGCATGAGCGCGCGCCAACCCCGTCGCCTGATCGTCGGCATTACCGGCGCGACCGGCATCGTCTTCGGCATCCGCGCCCTTCAAGTGCTGCGCGAACTTGGCATCGAAAGCCACCTCGTTGTCTCGAAGGCTGGCGAGATGACGCGCGACTACGAAACCGACCTCGGCCGCGACGAGTTGCACGCGCTGGCCGATGTCGTCCACCCCATCGGTGACGTGGGCGCGTCCATCGCCAGCGGGTCGTTCCGCACGATGGGCATGCTGATTGCGCCCTGTTCGGTCCGCACCCTGGCCGAGGTGGCGACGGGCGTGACCACGACGCTGCTGACCCGCGCGGCGGACGTGGTCCTGAAGGAACGCCGCAGGCTGGTGCTGATGGTGCGCGAGGCGCCGCTGCACGCGGGCCATATCCGCAACATGCTGGCCGTGACCGAGATGGGCGGGATCATCCACCCGCCGGTCCCCGCCTTCTATACCCATCCCGAGACGGTAGCCGATATCGTCGATCATGCGCTTGGCCGGGCGCTCGACTGCTTCGGGATCGAGATGCCGGACCTGCCCCGATGGGACGGGGAACAGCGGCGCAAGCCTGCGGCAAAGATCGCCGCGGTCAAATCCTAGACCCGCGCCCATCGGGGTGCTGCAAGACAGATGGAACGTATCATGACGACGAACTATAAGGTTGCAGTGCTGGTGGGCAGCCTGCGCAGGGACTCGCTGAACCTGAAACTCGCCAGGGCGCTGACCGCGCTGGCCCCTGCAGGGATGGAGTTCGACTTCGTCCCCCTCGGCGACCTGCCGCTTTACAATCCCGACCTGGAGGACAACGACCTGCCCGATGTCTGGTGGCAGTTCCGCGAACGGATCGCGGGCGCCGATGCGGTGCTGTTCGTGACGCCGGAATACAACCGCTCGATCCCCGGGGCGCTGAAGAACGCGCTGGACGTGGGTTCGCGCCCGATGGGCAAAAGCGTCTGGGGTGGAAAGCCCGCCGGGATCGTCAGCGGCTCGCCGGGGGGCATGGGCGGGTTCGGGGCGAACCACATCCTGCGCCAGTCGCTGGTGTTCCTGAACATGCCCGCCATGCAGCAGCCCGAGGCCTATGTCGGCGGTCTCGGCGGCCTGTTCGACGCCGAGGGCAACCTTGCCAAGCCGGAGACCAGGACCTTCCTCCAGACCTTTATGACGGCCTTCGCCGCCTGGGTCGCCCGGCATGTCGACCGCTAGGCCGCCGGCCACCGCCACGCACCGGATTGCCGCGATCACCGGATCGCATCCGCTGCATCTGGCGCCCCGGTCAGTAGGGGGCGGGCGGGCGGCCGCCTTTCTGGGAATCGTGCTGATCTCGCTGAACCTGCGGGCGGCGGCGACCTCGGTCCCGCCGATCCTGCGGCTGATCGCCGAAAGCTTCCCGGTCGGGGCCACGGCACAAAGCATTCTGGGCACGCTGCCTTTGCTGTGCTTTGCGCTGTTCGGCTTTGTGACGCCGCGCCTGACGCGATGGTTGGGACTCGAGCGCGCGATGGTCCTGGCCGCCGCGCTGATCGCCCTGGGCGAGATCACGCGGGCCGCCTTCAGCCAGTCGGCGCCGGGGTTCATTCTGTTCTCGGCGCTGTGCTTCGGCGGCATGGGCATGTCGAACGTGCTGGTCCCGGCGGCGGTGAAGCACTGGTTTCCCGATCGGATCGGGCTGATCAGTGGCGTGTTCCAGGTGCTGATCGTGGTCAGCGCCTCGCTTCCCTCGCTGATCGCGGTGCCGGCGGCGCAGGCTGTCGGCTGGCGGTGGTTCGTGGGGTCCTGGTCGGTGCTGGCAATCCTCGCGGCACTGCCGTGGCTGGCGCTTGGCCGGTCGAAGGCGGAACCGGCCGCGGCCGACACGGCGCCGGGCCTTTTGCGTCATCCGCAGGCCTGGGCGGTGATGGTGGTCTTCAGCACCGGCCCGATGCTGCTTTACGCCATGATTGCCTGGCTACCGACTATGCTGACGCAAACGCGCGGCATCAGCGCGGCAACGGCTGCGGCGATGCTGTCTGCCTTCAACGCCATCGGCCTGATCCACAGCTTTGTCGTCCCGAATGTCCTTGGCCGGATGAAGCAGCCTTATCTTGTCATCGTCCTTGCGGCGGTTTGCGCTGCGGCGGGGCCGCTGGGGCTGGCTTATGCGCCGGGCTCGGCCTGGCCCTGGGTGCTCATCTCGGGCGTGGCGGCGCTGACGATGAACGTGGGCCTCACGCTTGTGACCCTGCGCTGCCAAACCGAGGCAGGAGTGACCGCGCTCAGCGGCTTCGTGCAGAGCGCGGGCTACCTGATCGCGGCGGTTGCGCCCTTGGCCATGGGAGCGCTGCATACGATGACCGGCGGCTGGGTCGCGCCCTGCTGGTTTCTTGCCGCCATCGGCGGCCTTGCCCTGATCGCGGGCATCCCTGCGACGCGCGCCGGTTACCTGGATTCACCCGAAGGAGACGTATCATGAGACTTCGCGCCCTGATCGCCCTGCTGCTTGCCCTGTCGCCCCTTGCGGCGGTCGCGCAGGCCCCGCTGGGGGTCGTCACCCCCGTGGCAAGCTGCGCCTCGCTGGCCGAAACCGACCTGACAGCCATCGGTGGCGCGGGCAGCGCCGTCACCGCGGCCGAGGAGACCGAAAGCGGCGGCATCCCCGTCTGCTCGGTCCAGGGCACGCTGGCCCCCACCATCACCTTCCAGGTCCTGCTGCCGCTAGAAACCTGGACGCAGCGCTATCTTCAGGTTGGCTGCGGCGGGCTGTGCGGGCAGATCACCCTGCAATCGGGCGCCTCCGACGGCTGCGCGGTCCTGAACGACGGCGGCTTCGTCATGGCCGCGACCGACATGGGTCACGCCGGCGGCATGACAGACGACGGCAGCTGGGGGCTGGATGCGCAAAAACGGGTGGATTTTGCCTATCGGGCCCAGCACCTGACGGCAGAGGCGGCAAAGGCTCTGATCCGCGCCTTCTACGGCCAGCCGCAGGAATACGCCTATTTCAACGGCTGCTCGGACGGTGGGCGCGAGGCGCTGATGGAGGCGATGCGCTTTCCCGACGATTTCGACGGCGTAATCGCCGGCGCGCCCGCGATGCTGTTCCAAGTGCAGAACACGCTGTACCATGCCTGGCAGGCACACTCGAACACCGATGCCGAGGGCCGCGCCATCCTGCTGGCCGACCGCCTGCCGATCCTGCACGATGCGGTCCTGGCGGCCTGCGACGCGACGGACGGCGCGACCGACGGGCTGGTCGCGGAACCCGCCGCCTGCAGCTTCGACCTTGCGACCGTCACCTGCGCCGAAGGGGTGGCCGACACCTCCGCCTGCCTGACGCCCGCCGAAGCCGAGGTGGCCCGGCGGTTCTATGAGGGCCCGACCGATCCGCAGACCGGCGCGCACCTGACGGCGGGCCAGCCGCAATACGGGTCGGAACTGGACTGGGCGGGCGTCTATGTCCCGCAGGCGGCCGAAGACGGGCTGATGAGCGCACAGGCCGCGCTGCCCGTGATCCGCAACCTGGCTTTCGACCCGGCGCGGCCCGAGGCCACGCTGGAGGATTTCGCCTTCACCGAGGACACGCTGCAGGCGCTGCGCACCCGCCATCCGCTTTTCGACGCAACCAACCCGGACCTGTCGGCCTTTGAGAGCAGCGGCGGCAAGTTGATCCTGTGGCACGGACTGGCCGATCCGCATATCTCGCCCGCCAACACCCTGTCACTGCACAAGGCGATGATTGACCGGATGGGCGCGGAAACCGTCGAACAGTTCGAGCGGCTGTATCTGCTGCCCGGCGTGGCCCATTGCGGCAATGGGCAGGGGCCGAGCAGCCTCGACCTGCTGACGCCGATGATGGCCTGGGTCGAAGGGGGCATCGCACCGGACGCCGTCATGACCCGCTCGGCCAGCGAGGGAACCAGCTTCGGCGCGCCCGCCTTCGGCGGCGGGGCTGAAGCGGGCGGAGAAGGCGGCGGTCAGCCGCCGCGCGGGATGCCCCCCATGCCGCGATCGTCGCTGCCCGAGATGTCCCGGCCGGTCTACCCCTGGCCCGCCGTGGCCCGCTACACCGGGCAGGGCGACGTTTATGACGCCGCCAATTGGGAGAAAGGCGCGGCGGCCGAGGTCGTCACCCTTCGCGACTGGCCGGGCAGCGACTTGTTTGGCGTATATTCGTTCACAATGGAGTAATGGTGTAGCCCTGCCTTTCGAACAGGCCGTGGAATGATGCGCGCCCCTCCGCGCACTCGAAACACATTGAAGATATGTAGGGAAGAGCGAATGAATACGAAGAATTCGCAATCCGGACCGAACGCGCTGGCGATTATCGTTGTGCTTTCTGTGCTCTCGATATTTCCGCCACTGGCCACCGACATGTATTTGTCGGCTTTCGGTGACATCCAGACCTATCTAAGTGCTCCGGACGGAGTGCTGGAACTGTCGCTATCAGTGTTCTTTCTTGGGCTTTGTGTTGGCCAGTTGATGTTCGGCCCATTGATTGACCGGTTTGGCCGCAAAGGGCCGCTGCTGATCGGTGCGGGGCTGTTCTGTCTTGCGACGGTGTTCCTGCTCATGACACGTTCAGCCGAAATCTTCATCGGCCTGCGTTTCATTCAGGCTCTTGGCGCCTGCGGCGGCATGGTCGTTGGTCGAGCAGTTGTTTCCGACCTCTATGAAGGACAAGCGGCTGCCCGCACCATGACACTTTTGGTTATGCTGATGACGCTTGGTCCCGTCGTCTCGCCGCTCCTAGGCGGTATTCTCGTCACGCAGCTGGGATGGAAGTCGGTCTTCGTGACAATGCTGATGATTGGCGCGGGTGCGCTACTGCTCGCAATGACCTTCCTGCCGGAGACGTTGCCGAAATCAAAGCGCCTGACTACGCCCATAATCGGTGTGGTCGGCGATTACTGGAAATTATTGACATCACGCCAATTCATCATTCCTGCACTGGTAAGTTCGTTTGTGCAGGCGGCAATGTTTTCCTTCATCACCGCTTCGTCAAGCGTCTTTCAAGGTACTCTGGGACTCGGCAAGATCGAATATGGATTTGCGTTCGGCTTTGTTGCTCTCGGCCTTGTTGTTGCCTCTTGGCTCAATAATAAGCTTTTGGTCGATCTGGAGGTGAAGACGATCATCGGCCGAGCATTACCAGTGTTCGTCGGGGTGAGCTTCGTTCTACTAATGGTTTCGGGGACGCAACGCCTCTTGATTCTAATTGTGCCACTTTGGTTCTCGGTAGCATTGGTGGGACTGTTAAGTGCTAACGGGACATCTGTTGCTATGGAAGCGTCACGAGGGCAATCGGGCGTGGGATCAGCTCTTGTGGGAGCCTTGCAATTTGGCGTGGCCTTCGTGTGCTCGGCCGCTGTGGCATCATCAATCTCCACGAGTGCACTTCCGCTTGCGCTCGGCATTTTGATCCCCGCGATCATCGCGTTGTTGCTTTGGATAGTCGGTAGTCGACTCGACCCATCGCGAGCTGAAAGGGCCAAAACACGACAAGCCTGACGAATGACATGCTGGTTTCGATCGGTATGCTGCTTTGTTGCGGTAGCCGAGGTGGCTCGGCGGTTCTACGAAGGTTCGACCGACCCGCAGACCGGCGCCCATCTGACGGCGGGCCAGCCGCAATACGGCTCGGAACTGGACTGGGCGGGCATCTATGTCCCGCAAGCCGCAGAGGACGGGCTGATGAGCGCGCAGGCCGCGCTGCCGGTGATCCGCAACCTGGCCTTCGACCCGCCGCGCCCTTGGACCACGCTGGAGGATTTCGCCTTCACCGAGGAAACGCTGCAGGCGCTGCGCACCCGCCATCTGCTGTTCGACGCGACCAACCCGGACCTGTCGGCCTTCGCCGAAGCCGGCGGCAAGCTGATCCTGTGGCACGGCCTGGCCGATCCGCATATCTCGCCCGCCAACACTCTGTCGCTGCACAAGGCGATGATCGACCAAATGGACGCGGAAACGGTCGTCACCTTCGCGCGTGGCCGGACCGCGACCTATTCAGCCCCTCCACCTTCACCGACGAAACGAGACTGCAAATGTCGAACACCATGACGCAAACGATTCCGACCCTTACGCTGGCGGGGGCAGAAGCCCTGACGGCGCGGGCCATTGATGAGGCCACCAAGCGATCTGCACGCATCTGCGTGGCGGTTGTCGATGCCAGCGGCCGGTTGCTGGCCTTCAGCCGGATGGACGGGGCTGATCTGGTTTCTATCGACGTGGCCATGGGCAAGGCGCGGACGGCGGCCTTCCTGGGCAAGCCCGCCAGCGCCTTCGAGAAGATGATCGACGGCGGCAAGCCCTCGATGCTGTCGGTGCCCGGTGCCGTGCCCCTTGCCGGCGGCCAGCCGGTCGAGGTGGACGGCGCGATGGTCGGGGCCATCGGCATCAGCGGCTCGACCGGCGAGGGCGACGAGGCCATCGCATATGCGGTGGTGCAGGCGTTCCGGGAGGGCTTGTGATGGCTGAGGACCGTGCAGCCTTAGAAGGCAAGACCGTCCTGGTGATCGGTGGCAGTTCCGGCTTCGGGCTGGAGGTCGCACGTCTGGCACAAGCCCACGGCGCGCGGCTTCTGATCGTCGGACGCGACCTCGAAAAGGCGGCGCGCGTCGCAGAAGGGTTTCGCATGGCCGGGGGTTCGGCGCAGGGCTTTGGCCTGGACGCGACCGATGCCGCTGCGCTGTCGGGGCTGCTGGAGGGCGAAAGCCCCGTTGATCACGCGGTCTCGATGGTCGGCGGCGCCATGGGCGGCGGCTTTCTGGGTGCCGATCTCGCCACGATCCGCCAGGCCATCGAGGAAAAGTTCTTTGCCAATCTCGGCATCGCCCGCACCCTCGCGCCCTTCCTGGCTGAAAACGGCAGCCTGATCCTGACCGCGGGCTCGGGCGGGCGGCCGGACAATGCCTCGGGCGCCATCGTGGGCAACGAGGCCATCGGGACGCTGGTGCGGGGCCTTGCGGTCGAGCTTGCGCCCCGCGTGCGGGTCAACGCCGTGGCCCCCACCTGGACCCCGACGCCGCTGTGGCGCAACGTCGCCGCGCCCGACATCGAGCAGACCCGCGCCCGCTTTACCGAACAGATCCCCCTGCGCCGCACGGGCGAGCCGGTCGAAGTGGCGCAAGCTTATCTGTTCCTGATGCAATGCGGGTTCATCACGGGCCAGACCGTTGTCGTTGATGGAGGTCTGAGCCTGGTCACTTGACGCCGTCCTTTCACGACCAGCTTTCGGTGAACCGCGCGACGGCGCTCATACTTGTCCTGAGCCGTCACCGCATAGTAGCCGCTATACTGCGGAAGCTCGGCGTCCAGAAACGTGTTCCGCTTCAATTCCCGGTAGATTGTCGACGGGGCGCGCGAGAGCCGATCTGCGATTTCCGGCACCGGCATCTTGCCTTCGCGCCATTTGGCGATCTTTCGACGTTCTTCAAAGCTCAGGTGTAGGTAATGGGAAGCCATTCGCAAACCTCGATGCAAATACCTGTATTACTTTGGCATTTGCACTTCGTTTGTGAATCCACCGACCTATAGTTCCTACATCAATAATCAAGATTATGGAACTTGCCGCCTGAAGAAGGCTACTTTGGCATCGATAGCCTGCCGGAACGGCCAGGACGTTTCTTACTCATAGGCGCCTCATCCTATGCTATCCTTTTTCAGTAGCAAATTACAGACGCTGTCGTGATGATACCCGAGCTTTGACGCGAGGCCTTCATGAAGACCGCATGCATCGGCACAGCCGTCTGGCTCCTGTGCGGCACAACCCTTCATGCTGGGGGTGTCGAGCGGAGCAGCCAGTTTCTCGGTCCTCTTTTCGAACCAGGCAACTATCTCGAGCTGAGCTACGCCCACGTCTCGCCCCGCATCACAGGAACAGACCTGCCGCTTGGCCTCTATTCCGGTGGTGAGCGCACCGGCGATATTGCGCCCTCCTACGACAACTTCGGCTTTGCCTATAAGCACCAGTTCAATGAACTCTGGTCAGCCGCGATCATCCTGGACCAGCCATTCGGCGCTGACATCACTTATCCAGCCAGCGGCTCGTTCAATCTCGGCGGAACCGGCGTGGTCATCAACAACACCGACCTGACCGGCATCATCCGCTTTGCTGTTCCGGAAAGCGGCTTCGGGGTTCACGCGGGTCTCCGCGGAGCGCGCACGGATGGACGCGTGACCTTGGCCGGCGCAGCGTTTGGCCCCATCAGCGGCTACCGTGTCGATGTGGACAGAGATATCGCTTATGGGTGGCTCGCCGGGGTGTCGTGGGAAAGACCGGACATCGCCGCCCGTGTGTCCCTGACCTATAATGCGGTAATCGAGCATGACTTCGACATCTCTGAGACCGGTTCTCTTGTGGATCCGGATGGACCCGGCCCCGCGCCGGCCTTGCCGCTTCTGGACGGGCGTTCCAGGCTGACGGTCAAGACGCCGAAATCCTGGAACCTCGAGTTCCAGACCGGCATCGATCCCAACACCCTTGTCTTCGGCTCCATCCGCTGGGTGGATTGGTCAAGCTTCCGCGTGGACCCTGAGAAGCTCCTTCAGGTGACCGGCAGCGGCCTTGTCGATCTTGACGACACCACCACCTTCACCATCGGCGTAGGCCGTACATTCACCAAAACCTGGTCTGGCGTGGCCAGCGTCACCTACGAGAAGTCCGGCAATGACCTTGTCTCGCCGCTGGCGCCGGTCAACGGCCAGAAGGGCATCAGTCTGGCAGCCATCTACACGCAGGACAGGATCAGGATCACGACCGGGATCAGTTATACCAGGCTGGGGGATGCCCGGCCCGAGACCGGCACGCCTGATACAGCCCGCGCCGAGATCGACGGCAGCCACGCATGGGGCGTCGGCATACGGGTCGGCTACAGTTTCTGAGGGCAGAGAGTACTGGGCATCTCCGAAATCCGCGCCCTTTGCACCGTAGCCTGCTGCGCTCTCGTAATGACTGGGGGTTCGCCCGGCGTCAGATTGGCAAAAGGGCACTGCACCAGATCGTCCGGAGCTACACAGAACCGTGTTGCGTGATACGTTCGGAAAAAGAGTGCCGAGCCCCAGGAGCATCGGCACCGCATCGCCCTAAAAAACCATAGTTGCCGGAACTCATGACCTTTGGGATGTCGCTCCGCCTTCCGACAGCGAAGCCCTACTGGTCCAACCCCAGCTTGGCTTTCAGCGCATCGATGCGCTTTGAGGCCTCCGCCTTGCTGATGGTGTCGTCAAAGGCGTCGGGATCGTCGGCCTGTTCGCTCAACGTCTTGAGATAGGACGCCTGTGCGCCGGTCATCGGGTCTTCGCCGCTGACCCAGTTGTCGGGATCTTTCTCGGCATTGTCGGTCGGGTGGGATTTTGGGTTTTCATCGGCCATGGGGCACTGCCTTTCTCAGGATGCTGCAAGGAAACACGCGCCTCATGTTCTGGTTCCGTTCGCGTCCATCGAGAAGCCCGGAGGACAGGAGCAGCAAGGCAAGGCTGATGAAGGTGTCTCCGGTAAAGCTGACCTCAGGGTCAGGCAGAGAAGAACCGATCAGGCGATGAGGATAAGACCAACCCTCTTTGTGGACGACGGGTATCCCGGTCGGTTCGGAGCGTTGCTCCAGCATCGGTGTCCATCATGAAAAAGCGGCAGCACCCAGGGAGGAGTGGGTGCTGCCGCGGAACGCTGGCCCAGGGAGGAGGAAGGGCCGCGTATGGGTGCGGCAAGGCCAGGGAGGAGGAGAGGCCGTTGCCGCCAACGATCGGACCCTGGGGAGGAGGAGAGGTCCGTCGCATCGGGTGCCGCAAATGGAGCGGCTATGTAGGGGCGGCATCCTCTGGCAGAAGAATGCCGCCAGCCCCGACCCAGGGAGAAGAGGGCGGGAAGGTCTATATCTTACTTCGAACCCCAGGCGGCTTCGTGAGCCAGGCGGGTGATCATCGCGCGGCTGATGCCCAGGTCCGCCAGGTCGCGGTTGGTCAGGGCGTTCAGTTCACGTACGGTCTGGCGATAGATCACGCGGCGGGCGCGGTTTTCCTGCATATGCTGGATCGCAGCCATCAGACGGCCAGCGATGCCAGAGGTAGCAGCGGCCTGGTGGGTCTGGGCAATCGTAGCCATGGCGGGTTTCCTTTTCAGCGTCTTTGTTCTTGCATCTGCGCCCTGCCCGGATTGGCCTTGCGCTCTTTCGATAGACCTAAGATGGCGCTAACGCTGCAGATGCACAACCGATCCTTCGGGGATGCTGCCATGCAGCATCTGCAAGGGAAGGACTGAAGCTGCGGACATCCCTCCCGCGGCCGATGGCGTAGGGCCTGTAGGATACATCCGTTGAGAGGCATTTTGTGCTTCAAGAGCAGGCGCTGCTTGCCCATTCTCTTTGCTGGATGCCGATGATCACAACACGCCCCGCGGCGATCAGCTTTGAAGGGAGGACTTGACGTGTTTCAAGAGGAACACGGCTGACGAAACTGTCAGGTGAGCAGCTGCCTTAAGGGAAACACCTGAGGTCTTCATCGGGAAAGAATTTCCGGAAGGCTGACCCTGGATGTGCCCTCCCCTTTGACGACGGCAGGATGTGAAGGGTGGGGTGCAGATCGTGGATGTCTGATCCGTTCGCCTGCAACAGTTCGGAACTTGGTTCAGGACCTGGCTGGCATATATCTGCTGACACAACATGGTCGAAGACGCGGAAAGATGTCGCCCGCGATGGAGACCAGACGCGATGCGATTGGTGCAACATGCGGTCAGGGAACGTCGCGCTCTTGTTTGGTGAGGATTGTGGATGGCGCAGGTGATGACCCCGGATACCCACAATCCGACAGAGGTTCTGGCCGGTCCGGTCGAGCGGGTGACCTTCCACAGTCCCGAGAGCGGCTTTTGCGTGCTCCGGGTCAAGGCGCGCGGGCACCGGGACCTGGTCACCGTGGTAGGCCATGCCGCGATGATCTCGGCGGGCGAATGGATCACCGCCTCGGGTGTCTGGCTCAACGACCGCACCCATGGCCTGCAGTTCAAGGCGCAGTTTCTCAAGGCCTCGGCGCCCTCGTCCGTCGAGGGCATCGAGAAGTATCTCGGCTCCGGCATGATCCGGGGGATCGGGCCGGTTTATGCCCGACGGCTGGTGAAGGCCTTCGGCACCGACGTCTTTGATGTCATCGAGGCCGAGCCCGAGCGCCTGCGCGACGTGGGCGGCATCGGCCCGGTCCGGGCCGCCAGGATCACCGCCGGCTGGGCGGACCAGAAGGTCATCCGCGAGATCATGGTCTTTCTCCATGGGCACGGGGTGGGGACGGCACGCGCGGTACGGATCTTCAAGACCTACGGCACGGATGCCGTGCAGGTGATGAGCGAGAACCCCTACCGCCTGGCCCGCGACATCCGCGGCATCGGCTTTCGCACCGCAGACATCATCGCCGAAAAGCTCGGGATCGAGAAGACGGCTGCCATCCGCATCCGGGCAGGCGTGTCCTTTGCGCTGAGCGAGGCCATGGGCGACGGCCATTGCGGACTGCCGCGGGCCGAGTTGACCGGCCTTGCCGAGACGCTGCTGGACGTGCCCCCTGCCCTCATCGAGAGCGCCATCGGCGATGAGCTTGCGGAAGGTTCTGTGACCGCGGACCGGGTGGGGGAGGCGGACTGCATCTTCCTGACCGGGCTTTATGGGGCCGAGCGCGCCATCGCCGGCCACCTCGGGCGCCTCGGCACCGGCCCCCTGCCCTGGCCCGCCATCGATGCCGATCGTGCCCTGCCCTGGATCGAGGAGAAGACCGGCCTCATCCTGGCCCCGAGCCAGGCCGAGGCGATCCGCCTGGCGCTCAAATCCAAGGTTATGGTGATCACCGGCGGACCCGGTGTGGGCAAGACCACCATCGTGAACGCCATCCTGCGCATCCTCGCGGCCAAGGGTGTGAAGCTCCTGCTCGCAGCGCCCACCGGCCGCGCTGCCAAGCGCATGACCGAGACCACCGGGCTGGAGGCCCGGACCATCCACCGCCTGCTGGAGTTCGATCCCAAGGCCTTCGCCTTCAAGCGCAACGAGGAAAGCCCGCTCCACTGCGATCTGCTGGTCGTCGACGAAAGCTCCATGGTCGACGTGCCGCTCATGCAGTCGCTGATGAAGGCGGTGCCAACCACCGCAGCACTTCTGATGGTAGGCGACATCGACCAGCTGCCCTCGGTCGGCCCCGGCCAGGTGCTGGCCGACATCATCGGCTCGGGAGCCGTGCCGGTGGTGCGCCTGACCGAGGTCTTCCGCCAGGCCGCACAAAGCAGGATCATCACCACCGCGCATGCCATCAATGCCGGCCGGATGCCCGACCTCGCGCGCCCGGACACGGCTTCAGACTTCTACTTCGTGCCGGCTGGCGATCCCGAGGAGGCCGTGGCCCGCATCGTGGAACTGGTCAGCCGGCGCATCCCGCGGCGGTTCGGCTTCGATCCGATCAAGGACATCCAGGTCCTGTGTCCCATGAACCGGGGCGGTGTCGGCGCCCGGTCCCTGAACATCGAGCTGCAGAAGGCTTTGAACCCGGCGGGCGACAAGAAGATCGAGCGCTTCGGCTGGACCTTTGCGCCGGGCGACAAGGTCATGCAGGTCGAGAACGACTATGACAAGGACGTCTACAACGGCGATATCGGCACCATCGCCGACGTGGATGCGGATGAAGGCGAGGTCGCGGTCGACTTCGACGGCCGCATGGTTGTGTTCGCCTTTGGCGAACTCGACACCTTGGTGCCGGCCTATGCCGCCACTATCCACAAGAGCCAGGGATCAGAGTACCCTGCGGTGGTCATCCCGGTGATGACCCAGCATTACACCATGCTGCAGCGCAACCTCCTTTATACCGGCGTGACCCGTGGCCGGAAGCTGGTGGTGCTGGTCGGTCAAAAGCGCGCCGTGGCGATCGCGGTCAAGAATGCTTCGGGACGCCGCCGCTGGTCAAAGCTCGACGAGTGGCTGGCTGCGGGCCAGGCGCGCTGACGGTATCCTGGGCCTTCGGCTTCTCAACGAACTGATCCCCTGCACGAGGAGCGTACGAGGTCGCTGCGAGCCATGCGGGCAGCTCATCCTCATCACAAGGCCGCCGCGTCCTTTGTCACCCTCAGTCCCGCTCGCGTCCATGGGGGTCGATCAGCCAACCGCTCGCGGCAGGAACGATGGCGGCAAGATCGCCATACTGCTCGACGAACTCACGGTCGGCCTCCGCCTGGCGCGCCCTGTGCAGATCGGGCGACAGCTGGCCGTTAGCGCCGCAGCACCATTCATCGGGCGCCTTGCCGCAGGTGGGACAGCCGACCGCCAGGGCCGGATGTTGATGCGCGGTGAAGTTGGGCATGGACGTGTCCTCCCTGTGTCATGGGGATGGCGTGCAGCAAGGGTATGAGGCCTGCTGCCGAAAAACCTTTGGCAAGGCCGCAGGGCTTCGGCGCAAGGCTACGCCTGGAGCCGCAGTCCCGGTCCCAGTTCCGGTCGTCGCCCGGATTACCGTCCGAGGAAGCGCTGCGGCCTGTTTCTAGCATCATGGCCAAGAGTCTGCGCCTGGGCTCCCGGCAGGTCCAATGACAAATCGGAATCAATCCGCCAGCAGGGATTCGTCTCGCTGATGAGTAACGCAGGCTGCTTGGCCTGCAGGCCGTTCGACACGCGACAGAACTACCCGGCCACCAAGCAGGCGGAGCGTGATCAATGTTTGCCCAAGGGCGTGGATCAGATCCGTGTGCCATGGTCCACGCGCCGCGGGAGCTCCGGCATGTCGAAAACCCCCGCCGGCCAGTGCCAGGCCGGATAAAGGCTCTCTGCAGCAATCCGGCGCAGATCCTCCTCCCGATCGGCCGCCATGTCCGGTGCCGGCGCATAGAGCGCGATCGGTCCGTCGCCATCGAGCAGCACAGCGGTGGCAATGGGCGCATCCGCCGGCAGGTTGTAGGGCAGGCAGCGGACGAAATCCCGCTCGGCGAGGGCTTCGAGCAGCGCATGATCCCGCTCACCCGCAAAGGGGATCCACCGGCCATCGACCGCCATCAGGGCAATCTCCCGGATCTCGGCATAACTGCCTTTCACGGCAAAGGTCGCGATGGCCATCAGGTGACTGTTTGCCGTGGCCTCGACGAGCCGCACCTTCCGGGCGGCAGCCCGGTCGAACCGCTTGGCCGTGTCGCTGTCGACGAAGACGGAAAAGTCCGGCAGATGCTTGAAGCGGAGCTTGCGGCCGTATTGCGCGGGCTCCTGTCCCTTGAGTTCGGCCACCAGCAGGCCGAGCCCCGTGGGCTTGCCCGCCACAGGCTGCAGCCTGTGGAGAAAGCGCCGCCGTTCGTCTGCCAGGCGCTCCTTGTCCTCGAGGACGTAGGGAGGCGGAACAAAGAGGATGTCCGACAGCGGCCCAGACCGGGTCCGGGCGCGGGTCGCCGCAAGGCAGAGCTCGCGGTGCACGATCCACCAGCTGCGTCGCCCGTAAGCCCTGCGCCATGTCGTCAGTCCCGCAGCGTCCCAAAGATAGTGCAAAAGGGCAAGGAGCCGCAGCCTGCGCGGGCTGGCGGTCACCGATACGGTATCCGCTTCATCCTCATCGGTGGACGACGACGGCCTGCTGCCGCGCAGGGACAGCGAGAAGCCGAGCCTGAGCATCGTGTCGCCTGCCTCGTCCGTGACGATGGCCTGCCCGGAGAGTGGCCCAAGCCCGGAGAGCTCCGGGGGTGGATCGAAGGACGGGCAGGCAAGGTCATGCGTATGTCCCGTGCCGGGCATACGCTTGAGATGAAACACACCATTGATCAGGGCCACATACATGGGCGGTTCGGCCTCGCAGCACTGGCAGAGTGGGCGAGCATGACCGTCATGCGCCCGGGCGAGGATCCCTTGCAGCTGGGGCGCATCGTCGCAAAAGTGGACATGCCCCAGCCGGTAGCACTTTCGCTCAGCGCTCATCGTCCGCTCGCTCCCTGTGCTGCCATCCCCTGCCCTGCGCCAGTCCGCCGGCCGAGTGAAGCTGCCGCGCCAGATGCCTGTCCCCCCTGGCCTCCGCCTCACGCCCCGCCGCCCTGTACCTGCCCTGCTCGTCGCCGGCGGCAACAGCCCATCTCTCCCGATCCAGCCACTCGGCCAGATCGCTGCCGCGGGAGGCGCAGCGTGCCAAATCGCGGCCGTAGCGGTCCAGACCAGCGACATGGCACGAAACCTGCCGAGCGACGGGCGCCGCCAGGACGTGTGGGAGGTCCCAACCGCATTTCCATGTCTGCCTGGCTGCGTCTTGGCAGGTCAGGTCCGGTTCAGGGGCGCCCATGCCGAGGATGCGGATCCGCCACCCACCGATGACAAGGGTATCGCCATCGATCATCCGTGCAGGCCCTGCCAAACCGGTAGCAAGTGTCATGTGTTCCTGCGCACCCAGCAGGAACATTGCCGCCACCAGGATCAGCAAAGAGAGCCGCGCCGCTTTCCTCATTTCCGCCCCCCGTCCGACGGCGGCTGCGGATCGACCCCGAGACGCGCCCGGAGGCCAAGCGCTGTCGCACGCTGCACGAAGGTCTCTCGCGCGGCAGAAACGGCGCGGGCCCCCGCGAGGCTATCCTGCCATGCCTGATCCAGGCACTGGAAATGCTGGGTCAGTGCCGAGAAGTAGCGCTCGAAATCAGCCGCCACCAGATCGACATAGGCCTCGATATCCGCGTCTCGCTCTGGAACCCAGGGCTCCTCGGGTGGAACGCAGACCGGAGCCTGCGCTTTTGCGGCAGGAGAGATCAAAAGCACCGTAAGCAGGGCGGCGGTGATGAAGCGATGATGCGTCACAATGCTTCCTCCCGTCGGCGGCGTTCGCTGAGGCCGATCAGACTGCCCATCATGTTCAGGTGACCCTGCAGCCAGGCCCGCGTCATGCCCCGCAGATAGCCGCCGGGGCTGATGATCGGCGCCACAGGATCGTCCCGGCGCGCGTCCAGGATCAGCATGGCCACCGTTGCGCCATCCACGCCCATGGCTGTGAAGGCATCGGACCAGGCAGAGGGGTGAATGCCCAATTCCAGCACGCGCCGCTCCGCCGTCCAGACGAAGTCGTGAAACCTCAGGCACTCGGGATCAGCCCGCCCGGACAGGTAGAACTGCATCTCGGGTGAGGCGAGCCGGAACAGCCGCTCAGGGCCGACTTTGGTGAGCCATTCGCTTCTGGCCGCGTTCGGCCCACCCTTACACCCATCTTCGGCGTCTTGTCTGCTGCTCACCGTTGGCTGACGAGAAGGTTGGCCGAACACCACCTCCACCGCAGACCCTCTGCCCTCGGTGCGGGCATCACAAGACAAGGAAAAATCTTCGCTTGTATCTTGTAGAGGGGACCGCTCGTTTTCGAGCGGTCGATCGGTTGATTTCTGGAGCGTTTCGAGCAGATCGAGGGCGGCTCGCGTCAGGGCGTCCGCTTCCCTCTCGTGCGCGGCAAGCGCATCCAGCGTCATGGCGTGCAGCCGGTCGGCGCCAGGCCAGGCAGCCCAGGCATCCTCCATGGCTTGAACACGGGCATCCTGAGAGGCAACGTTGCGGAGCTGCTCCAGAGCCCGTCGGAGACAGCGCCAATGAGTACTGCGTTGACCCCGAAGATAGATGGCTTCACGGCGCGCTGTGGTCAGCTGCGCATCGAGAGCAAGCAAATCGGAAAACCGGTTGATGACACCACTGAAGAACAGCCCGGTTCCGGCGTGGCGGGATCGGCTGCCATTTGCGGCCGTCCTTCGCTCGAGAAGCCTCGCCTGCTCGAGCCGTGCAGTGTGCGCACGCAGCCGTGCCTCGGAAAGAGCAAGCATTTTTGCAAGTTCAGACGCAGCTGCATAAACGCTTGGCTCTCGGTCGGGCTCGATCCACTCTGCTGGCCGAGTCATGGCAGCAAGCCGGGTCCATGTATGCGCAGCCGCTCGGCCGACGCCGAGATGCGGGGCGATCCGCTCCACAAGGTGAATAAAGGCGTCGCGCTGCCATCCGGAAGGCAGGGATGGGTAGACTGGCAGATCGCGACGGGAATGGGCCTTTGCTGTGAACGTTCGTGCCATTTGCTCCTCGAAAACTGGGAGCACGGGAGCCGCAGCCAAAACGCATTCGTTCGCACGGATGCGTTTTCACGCTTGATTTTTGGGACGGATTCAATCACGATCGCTCCTAACAAGTAGAGCTGATACAGGTCTGCAAACCTGTGTTATCGAACCTCCCCTCGTGCGGACCCCGCGCGGGGGTTTTCTATGTCTCAGTGATCGTTTGTATGACCTCGTTGTCCCTTCTTTTCGTCGTGGACTGCTCAACGGCCGGTATAGGCATCAGTAGCTCACCCACTCCATGGAATATGCACCGGTGTAATCCTGCATGCGCAGCACGACGGCCCGAAAGCTTGGACCGTACTCACTTAACAGCGTGCTCCCGGTTCTGGCCCGAACTGTGGGGTCCAGCCATGCAGGCCAGTCCTCCTCGTCAACGCTTTGCCGCACAAGGCGACCAGACGCATCGTAGGTGCCTCGCACAGTATCCAGATACATGTCCCGCCCTCCACTGCCGCTCGTCACGGACTTGGCAAGATACCAGACCTCGATCGCGTCACGGTATGCTGCGACTTCCGGAGACAAGGTCCCCTCGCTGTCAACCGGTAAGCTCGGACTGCTCCCCATAGGACATCGCCAGAGTTGCAACGGCGGCTCGATGGGCCAGGGGGTGATGCGACGGATGACCTCGGCTTTGGCGGCCGAGCATTCGACCGATGCCGGAAAGCTGCCAGCCATGCAGAGCAAGATGGCGCAATCGATAGGATAGGCGAGGGCAGAAGAGGGCGTGAGCGCCGGGACTGCGACAATCAGCCCGGCCGTGACGTTGTTGCGTATGTACCAGCGAGCCATATCATTGCACCTATCTGCACTGCAGATCGGTATTATGATTACTCCACCTGTGTCTATGTGGCAACCGGCGATTGCGAGTACGTCCGCGGACGGATGGCCCTCGAAGGATCGAAGAAAAAGTTTTCGGGGACAGAAATCTGGGAAAACTCACCCGTGTTCCAGCGATAAAGCCCACGGGTTGTCTGACCCTCGACAACCGTTTCCGTGAGGATCGCTTCCCGTTTCGTCGTCTGATCCTGATGCATCATCTATTCCTCCGCCCAGTGGGCACTATCTCGCCCGCAAAAGAGTGGCTTGTGTCAGATCTTGTTCGCAATCGAGCTGACAAAACTCTTTCTGCACCCCCAGTAGCTGTGCTTCCATAAGGGAAGAAGTCACGAGAGGATACGAAGCCAGGCGAAACGAAACGAAATGGAACCCGCCAGTCCGCTGACAAAGAACAGTAAGTTTTTTCTGCCACCCCCGAAGGACGGGAGTGACTTCAAGGAGCTCTTCGCCCGAATAGCTGCCACAGGTGCGGGTCGGCCAGCGGACAAAGATGGGTTTCCCGGTGGCCCATGGACGCCCGAACTTCTTGCAGAAGCAATTTCTCAGATCGAGGGCAATCGAGCCGGCGTGGATCTGAGAACGGTGCAGCTTTGGTTTCAGGAGAACGACAGGGGCATCAGCCCCACCAACATTCGGTGGCTGGCGAGAGTTTTAGGTTGTGATGATCCGGTCGCGACCGGCGATTGGCAGGTGGAACTCAGCACGGCACAATCACGGCTGACAGCCAAGAGACGGAAGCAGACCGGCGCAGAAGAACCCGGTGCGTTGGAGAACACAGATGTGGCACCACCTGCGTGCTCCCGTAACGAAGCAGCCCTGCCGCCAGAGACATCAAGCGAGAACACCCCTGCTGGATCGTCTCGGCGCTTCAGTCTGGCAAGTCGATCCGAGGCACTCTTCAGTAGCCGATCCTTGCTCGATTTGCCGGCATTGGTGTTCGCGGGCGCCGTGGCACTGGGCTTCATGTCGTACGTTGTCGACATCCACAGCGTTTTCTATGCCCATCCGAACGAAGCGACCAAGCAGGTGGGGTTTTTGTGGGCGCCGAATTGGACAATTCTCTTCTTGGTGATCCTTCCCCTCTATCTAATGTTTGCGGGTGATTTGATTGCTTATTGGAAAAACGAAGGGCGCGTGAAGTTTACACGGGGACGAAAAGACCAGTGTACCCGTGACTGGATACGCCGCGTTGAAGATTATTCATATCCATACTGGGCATGTCTTCTTGTTTGTTTGCCCATTGCCTCTGTAGCGCAATGGATCAACGAGTGCTTGGTCCCACTGTTGACCAGCGATCCAGGCAACTTCGGTGTGGACTGGGGCCGTATAGCAATTTTCCATCCAGACGTTATCTCGGTACCGGAAGCCGTCGTATTCACAGGCGCTGCGTACCTCTATATGGGTATTTGCTTCTTTATCTTTTTTGCGGGTTTGATTTTACTTTTTACACTGGCCGATGACCTGTCAAAGATCGGACAGGCACCAGAACTCTGGCCTCATGCCGAGCGCCGGAAAGAGATCAATGAAGCCTCTTTCAGAGTAATGCTCGGAATATTTCGTTGTACCATTTTGGGGCTCCTTATTGCGATCTGCATGAGGCTTCAAAACATGTTCATGCTATCGCGGGCAGAAACGATCGTGTCGTGGTTAGTTGACGACTTGATGACGGTCTTGAGCGGACGACACGTAATCCTTGATCGCCTCCCTTACAGTCGACCCACGCTTTATAGCAGCCTTCTCGTCGTCCTGACGACGTGTACAGTCTTCCTGCATGGTGCCGCTCGAGTTCAATGGATGTGCGCACAAGCAAGAGCGATCAATGCTGCTGAGGAGCCACGTGAAAAACGGCTACACGATTACTCCGGTCAGTCTAGTCTGCCGTGGGGGATGATGTTTGGGGTCGTGGGGTTACTCGTGGCCAACTACCTGCTCATTGGTGTCTTTGCGGGCTTCTCCGTTTTGCTAAGCCTCGGTGGGCTGCTCGCGATATACAGTTTAATCGATCCCGGCTTCCGGTATGGAAGGTGAGCGAGAGGACAATCCAGGTGTTTTACAAGTGGCTTGATCGTTGGGATGAACGGCGCGCGCAGCGCGGAGATGAAGGAAAGAAGGTAACGGACGTCGTCCTTGCTGCCGAACTGGCCTTTCCGGGGGCGGGCAATGTCGCAAGCATTGCAGACTTTTGTGATCTTGCAGACCGGGCCGTTGCAGATCCTTCGTACTTCGATGAACCGATTGGATCCGAGTTATCGTTCGAAGCCAGAAAGGGGTGGATCAGCTTTCCTTCAGACATATCCACAGAGACTGACGAGAATAATAGAGTTTTTGCCAGAATAACGAAGGGCAGATCTTTTGATCACGCTTTGGTCGTGTTTCATCACTGGAATGCGCGCTCCCGGAATGATCTGCTGGCAAAGTCATTTGCCCGGCAAGACACCACGGTTGTTGAGATCGCATTACCCTATCACCTGGAGCGTAAGCGTCCGGGCTCCTCACATGCTGACTATATGCTGAGCGCAAATCTCGGTAGAACGATCCGGTCCATACGGCAAGGAGTGCTGGATGGCAGGAAACTCATACGGTGGCTCAGGGCTGAAGGCTACAAAGAGATTTCTGTACTCGGAATAAGTCTAGGATCTTGGGTAGCTGGACTGATCGCAGCCCATGATCCGACTGTCAGAAAGGCTGCGTTGTTTTTGACGGCGGGAAGCCTTGCCGATATGGTTTGGACTGGCCGTGCAACCCAATCGATCCGGGCCAGCTTGGAAGTGGCGATCAAATTACCCGATTTAATCAGGGCTTGGGGCCCAGTAAACCTGGAAAACTACACTGATCGGCTTGCTCGGCCAGACTTGGAAATTTTGGTTGTTCTGGCCCTAAGAGACAAGGTCGTGTTGCCGGAACTGTCCAAACGGTTTGTCGACCGGCTGAATGACGCCGGAGCCAAGCTGGACCTCCTGGAAGCAAACTGTGGCCACTATTCCCTATCAATCCCCCCGTATGTCATTCTATCTGGACTGAGATTAAGGGCGTTGCTCCATCGGCGGCCTTGAACGGTCTGGACTTTCCTTTTCTTGTCCAAGTCACTTCCGTCATAGTGAGCACGGAGAAACGGTGGCAATGGTAGTCGGGTCGGATATGCGCATCGATGCGCCGCCTGTTTATCGGTATACCTGCCGTAGGGCAGTGCCGGCGGTAAGCGCGACGCTGATCCCCTCCTGCCGCTGGTGATCTGAACGGGCCAATCTCCGTGCGCATGAACGTCGGAGGTGTTGGCTTGGAACGAGACGGCAAAATGGGCGGCCATTTGGACGGCTTCTCGGATGGTGGGGTTTCGCGGCTGGAAGTGATGGAGGGGCCGACCGGGCGTCAGCGACGCACGAAGGCGGAGCGGGCGCGGATTGCGGCGGAAAGCTTGGTGCCGGGAACTTCGGTGACCGAAGTCGCGCGGCGGCACGGGACGACGCGCTGGCAGGTTTATGACTGGCGGAAGAAGCTACGGGACGGACAGCTTGTCGTGCCCGAGAGCGTGGCGGCACTGCCGATGTTTGCAGAACTGGTCGTCGAGGGCGCCGCAGCGGAGATGCCGGCAGAGACGGAGGCCAGCACCGGCGTGGAGATTGTTGTGGGTGATGTCGTGATCCGCGTCGGCGCAGATACCGATGAGGTTCTGCTTACGCGGTCGATCCGAGCGGCGCGGGCGGCGGCATGGTGATGCTCGGCCAGGGCGGGCCGGTGAAGGTCTACGTGGCGACGCGGCCGGTGGACTTCCGCAAGGGCATCGACGGGCTGGCGCTGGCGGTGCAGGAGATGTTCGGGCTCGACCCGTTCTGCGGGGCGGTCTTCGTCTTCCGGGCGAAGCGGGCAGATCGTATCAAGATTCTGGTCTGGGACCAGACCGGGATGGTGCTCGTTCACAAGCGCCTCGAGGGCGGCAAGTTCGTCTGGCCGCAGGTGCGGGATGGGGTGATGCGCCTGTCCTCGGCGCAGCTGGCGGCGCTGTTCGAGGGGTTGGACTGGAGACTGGTAAGACCCGAGCGGGTGCGCCGCCCGCTGGTTGCAGGGTAAGTGCATCCGACGCACTGGAGGCCCCGTTTTTACTGGCCAGAACGGCATCAGCGTGATTCACTTCAGGCATGGATGCCGACACTCTCAGCCGCGAGAACGCTCATCTGAAGGCCCGCCTCGCGGAGGTCGAGGCAGCGCTCGCGGAGGTACAGGAGGCAAACCGCCGGCTGGAGGGTATCCTGCGCACCTCGCAGCGCGAGCGCTTTGGCAAGAGTTCCGAGAAGTTGTCACCCGACCAGTTCAATTTGCCGCTCGAGGACGCCGAACTGGCCCAGGGCGTGCTTGAGGCCGCGCAGGAGAAGGCTGAAGCCGCGCTTTCCCGGGCGCGAGGGGAAGAACCTCGCAAGCCCGCGCGCAACCGTGGGCATCTGCCGGCGCATCTGCCCCGGGTCGAGCGCGTGATCGAGCCGGCCAGCACCCTTTGCCCCTGCGGTTGTGGTGAGATGGCCCGGATCGGGGAGGATGTCTCCGAGCGGCTCGACGTGATCCCGGCGCAGTTCCAGGTTCTTGTGACGCGGCGCCCCAGATATGCCTGTCGCCGCTGCTCGCAGGCCGTAGTGCAGGCTCATGCGCCCGAGCACGTCGTGCCGGGCGGCCTGCCCACCGAGCGGCTGATCGCATGGATCATCATCTCGAAGTTCGGCGACCACCTTCCGTTTTACCGCCAGGCGGGGATCTTCGAGCGGCAGGGGCTCCACCTCGACCGCGGCACATTCGGCAATTGGGTCGGCCGCGCCTGCTTCCACCTGATGCCCGTGATCGACCACATGAAGGTCCACCTGCGCGTCGCCGACCGGATCTTCGTCGACGAGACCCGCGCGCCTGTTCTGGAGCCGGGCCGGAAGGCCACCAAGAGCGGCTACTTCTGGGCCGTCGTATCCGACGATCGCGGGCATGGCGGTGCCGGCCCGCCCCTCGTGCTGTTCCACTACGCTCCCGGTCGGGGACGGGAACATCCGCTTAGGTTCCTGGCCGGATACCGCGGCCGGTTCCTGCAATGCGACGCCTACCAATCCTACAATGCGCTGACCGAGATCACGCGCGATGAGGGGCCGTGGCAGCTGGTCTATTGCTGGACCCACGTCCGCCGCCGCTTCGTCAAACGCGTCGAGAGCGACGGCTCGCCCATCGCCGAGGAGATGCTGCGCCAGATCGCATTGCTGTATCAGATCGAAAAGACCGTGCGCGGCAAGGACCCGGCCGTCCGCATGGCCATCCGACGCGAGCAATCCGCCCCGATCATCTCCGCGCTCAAGCCCTGGCTGGAGACCCAGCTCTCGCGCATCCCGCGGAAGTCCCTGCTGGCCGAGGATATCCGCTACACCCTCGCGCACTGGCCCGGCCTGATCCGCTTTATCGACGATGGCACCCTCGAGCTGGACACCAACCCGGTCGAAAACCAGATCCGTCCGATCGCGCTGACCCGGAAGAACGCCCTCTTCGCCGGGAACGAAATCGGCGCCGAGAACTGGGCCATGCTCGCCTCGCTGGTTGCCACCTGCAAGCTGTCCGGCGTGAACCCCGTCGACTACCTCGCCGATACCCTCCGGGCCATCCTCGACGGACACCCCAGATCCCGCATCGAGGACCTCATGCCCTGGTGCTACGACCAAGCGTCAAGCCTCGCTGCATAGGGCCTCGTCGTCGCGCTTAC
>NZ_JBQEOI010000022.1:0-45705 GCF_052045125.1 Paracoccus sp. 22332 | reverse complement strand
GGGCACCTCGAAAAATTGCCCGGCCCGAGTTGCTGCGGTATGAACGGGGGGTGATCGGCTGCTTGGGCGTAACGATGGCACAGATGGGTTTCTTCGATCTTTCGGACCGCTATGCGAGCCTGGATGCCAAGAAGGACCCCTTGGTCGAGATTGACGCCGTTGTGCCGTGGGAGGAGTTCCGCCCGACGCTGGAGCGGGTTTGGCGCAAGCCAGATGCGGAGCGGAAGTCGCGCGCCGGGCGCAAGCCGATGGACGCCGTTCTGATGTTCAAGACACTGGTCCTGGGCGCGCTCTACAACCTGTCCGACGACCAGATCGAGTATCAGGTGCGCGACCGTTTGTCATTCATGCGGTTCCTCGGCCTAGGGCTTGAGGACCGGGTGCCCGATGCCAAGACGGTGTGGCTTTATCGCGAAGCGCTGGCGCAGGCGGGCCTGGTGGAGGCGCTGTTCAAGCAGTTCGACGGCTATCTGGCGCGCCGGGGTTACATCGCGCGGGGAGGGCAGATCCTGGATGCCTCCATCGTCCCGGTGCCGAAGAACCACAACACGCGCGAGGAAAACAAGGCGATCAAGAGCGGTGAGGTGCCCGAGGGCTGGTCCGACAAACCGGCCAAGCGGTCACAGAAGGACGTTGATGCCCGCTGGACCAAGAAGCACGGTAAATCCCACTATGGCTACAAGAACCATGTGAGCATGGACAGGAAGCACAAGCTGGTAAGACGTTACCATGTCAGCGATGCCGCCCTGCATGACAGCCAAGCGGTGGACCACCTGCTGACGCGGGGCAATACCGGCGCGGGGGTCTGGGCCGATCCGGCCTATCGGTCCGAGGAGATGGAAGCCAAGCTGCGCGGCATGAAGCTGAAGAGCCACATCCACCGCAAGGGCAAGCGCGGCAAGCCGCTGACCGAGCAGGCCAAAAGCAGCAACCGGACCAAATCCTCGGTGCGTGCCCGGGTCGAGCATGTCTTCGGCGCGCAGACCAATGACATGGGCGGCACGCTGGTGCGCACGATCGGCATGGTGCGGGCGAAGGCGAAGATCGGGATGAAGAACCTCGCTTACAACATGCGCCGCCTCGGCCAGCTGAGCCGCCTGAACCCGTGCCCGGGCTAACCCAGGGGCGCGGAAATCAAGTCGTGCGGCACGAAACGCCGCGCGCGACAGGCAAAGCATCAAAGACCCCGTAGCGCACAAGGGCACTGACGGGTGGCATCACGCCCATTTCAAGCCGCCGAGCCCGCGACCCGCGACCGGAAAAGGTCAAAAATCGAGGTGCCCATAATCCTCGTCGGCCATCGCCTGTCCTTTCGCTGCGGTTTCACCGCCCCTACGCCGCCGCCGCGCCCGGTGCAACGCTTGCATCCCGCCCCGCGCCGCGCGACAAGCATCCCAGCCCCCGCAAGGAGAACCGCATGAGCCTGTATGTCGCCCTGCAAATGGACCCGATCGAGGATGTCTCGATCACTGCCGACAGCACCTTCCGCATCGGGCTGGAGGCCCAGGCGCGCGGCCACAGGCTGTTCCAGTACACCGTGGATCAACTGCGCTATGACGAGGGCCGGGTGATCGCGCGGGGCCGCCCCGTCACGCTGCGCCGCGAACTGGGCAACCACGTCGCCTTCGGCGACTGGGCCGAGGTCGACCTGTCCGATTTCGACGTGGTCTGGCTGCGTCAGGATCCGCCCTTCGACATGGCCTATGTCACCTCGACCCACCTGCTGGACCGGGTGCATCCGGGGACGCTGGTGGTCAATGATCCGTTCTGGGTGCGCAACTGTCCCGAAAAGCTGATGGTGCTGGATTTCCCCGACCTGACGCCGCCCACCATGATCGCCCGCGACCCCGCCGCGATCCGCGCCTTCCGCGACCGGCACGGCGACATCATCGTCAAGCCGCTTTACGGCAATGGCGGGGCAGGGGTCTTCCACCTGGACCCCGAGGACCGGAATTTGTCGGCGCTGCTGGAACTGTTCGCAGGGATAAGCCGCGAGCCGATGATCGCGCAGAAATACATCCATGCCGTCAGCAAGGGCGACAAGCGCATCATCCTGGTGGACGGAGAGCCGGTCGGCGCCATCAACCGCGTCCCGCAAACGGGCGAGGCGCGGTCGAACATGCACGTGGGCGGGCGCGCGGAAAAGATCGGCCTGACCGAGCGCGAATACGAGATCTGCCGCCGCATCGGCCCGAGCTTACGCGAAAAGGGCCTGATCTTCACCGGCATCGACGTGATCGATGGCTGGCTGACCGAGATCAACGTGACCTCGCCCACGGGGATCCAGGAACTGGAGCGGTTCGACGGGATCAACGCAGCCGAGGCGATCTGGGTGGCGATCGAGCGGCGGGTAGGGGCAAGCACTTAGCCTTGGGAATCTCAGCAAGCGGATCGGCGCCTCGACGGGCTGCCATCCAGAGTGTGTAGCCGTCGAGGTTATTTGTCGCCGGATCACGCCAGATCTTGCGAAACCAGTGTCTCCATTCCACATGCAGCCCATCGACGCTGTTGAGGTGATGAGCCTGGGCGTCCGGGATCCACGGCGGCCTTCGATGGGCACTGGGTAAGGTGATCCCGCGGGCCTTAGCGATGGCTTTGTAGTGATGCGCTCCGTCTAGGAGGACGATTGCATCGGGTGCCACCTGGGGCACAAGCGCGGCCTCGGCGGCCGCGCTGCCAGCCAAGGTCCAAGATCACACGACCACGCCCGCGCCCTCGGTGGCGGGGCCAGCGACGGCGCGGAAGGCGGCGAACAGCTCGCGGCCCATGCCCTGGCTGCTGGGGGCGGGGTCGAAGGCTGCGGCGGGGCGAGCTTCGAAACCGGGGGCCAGGCAGTCGATGGTGCCGGACACCGCGTCCAGTCGGATCAGGTCGCCGTCCCGGACGCGGGCCAAGGGGCCGCCGGCCGAGGCTTCGGGCGAGATATGGATTGCGGCGGGAACCTTGCCCGAGGCGCCGGACATGCGGCCGTCGGTCAGCAGGGCCACCTTGAAGCCCCGGTCCTGAAGCACGGCCAGGATCGGCGTCAGCGAATGCAGTTCGGGCATCCCGTTCGCGCGCGGCCCCTGGAAGCGGACCACGACAATGGTGTCCTCGGTGAACTCGCCCGCCTTGAAGGCCGCCTTGACCTGCTCCTGGTCGGAGAAGACGCGCGCCTTCGCCTCGATGACATGGCGTTCGGGGGCGACGGCGCTGACCTTGATGACGCCGCGACCCAGGTTGCCCTGAAGCTGCTTCAACCCGCCGGTGCGGGCGAAGGGATCGTGGGCGGGACGCAGGATCTTGTCGTTCAGGGTCTGGCGGGATCCTTCCTCCCACCGGATGCGGTCGCCGTCCAGCTTCGGCTCGGCGGTATAGCCGTCCAGGCCGGTGCCGTTGATGGTCTTCACGTCGGGATGCAGCAGCCCCGCGTCCAGCAGCTGCCCGATCATGTAGCCGATGCCGCCCGCCGCGTGGAAGTGATTCACGTCGGCCAATCCGTTGGGATAGACGCGCGCCATCAGCGGCACGGATTCCGAAATGTCGTGGAAGTCCTGAATGTCGATCAGGATGCCCGCCGCCTTGGCCATGGCGGGGATGTGCATGACCAGGTTCGTGGATCCGCCCGTTGCCATCAGGCCGACGATGCCGTTCACGAAGGCCTTTTCGTCCAGAATCTCGCCTGCGGGCAGGAAGTCGTTGCCCAGGCGGGTGATCGCGGCGGCGCGTTCGACGCCCGCGACGGTCAGGGCGTCGCGCAGCGGGGTGTTGGGGTTCACGAAGCTGGAACCGGGCAGGTGCAGGCCCATGAACTCCATCAGCATCTGGTTGCTGTTCGCGGTGCCGTAGAAGGTGCAGGTGCCGGGGGAATGATAGGACGCCATCTCGGCCGCCATCAGCGCGTCGCGCCCGACCTCGCCCGCCGCGAATTGCTGGCGGACGCGGGATTTCTCGTCGTTGGGCAGGCCCGAAGGCATCGGACCGGCGGGCAGGAACACGGCGGGGATATGGCCGAAGGTCGCGGCGGCCATGACCAGGCCCGGCACGATCTTGTCGCAGACGCCCAGATACAGCGCGGCGTCGAAACAGTCGTGCGACAGCGCCACGCCCGCCGCCAGGGCGATCACGTCGCGGGAGAACAGCGACAGCTCCATCCCCGCGCGGCCCTGGGTCACGCCGTCGCACATGGCGGGGACGCCGCCCGCGACTTGGACCGTGGCGCCCGCCGCATTGCCCGCGCGGCGGATCAGATCGGGGTAACGCTCGTAGGGCTGATGGGCCGACAGCATGTCGTTATAGGCGGTGACGACGCCGATATTCGGCTTGCGCGACAGGGCCAGGTCGCCCTTGTCGGGCATGGCGGCATAGGCATGGGCCTGGTTGCCGCAGGACAGATGGGCGCGGCGGGGACCATCCTCGGCCGCGCGGGCGATCTTGGTCAGATAGGCGTCCCGCGTGGTCCGGGATCGGACGCGGATCCTGTCGGTAACGCGGTCGATGGTGGCGTGCAGGGTCATGGCTGGCTCCTTCTTCCAAAGAGTATATACGATGTTAGCGTTAACGGTTCAACTGTGCTTGTCGCGGCGGCGGGGATCGCGCGACGGCCTTGTGCCGGGCCGGGCGCCATGCCAGATCCGGGCGCGAAAGGATGATCCGATGACCGACCTGCCCGTGCTGCGCCTGCGCCCGAAATCCAAGCCCCAGGCGATCCGCCACGGCTTTCCCTGGGTCTTCGCCGACGAGGCGGTGCTGGACCGCCGCAGCCGCGCCATCGCGCCGGGCGGTTTCGCCGTGCTGGAGGATGCCGAACGCAAGCCCCTGGGGCTGGTGACGGTCAATCCCAACTCCAAGATCGTCGGGCGGGTGATGGACATCGACCCCGATGCCCGGATCGACGGCGCCTGGCTGGCGGCCAGGTTGGCGCGCGCCTTGCAGATGCGCGAACGATTGTATGACGCCCCGTTCTATCGGCTGGTCCATGCCGAGGCGGACGGGCTGCCGGGCCTGGTGATCGACCGCTTCGGCGATGCGGCGGTGATCCAGCCGAACGCGGCCTGGGCGGACCGGATGGCCGACGACCTGGCCGATGCGCTGATCAGGGTCACGGGCGTGTCCACGGTGATCCTGAACGGCCAGAGCCGGGCGCGCGGGCTTGAGGGTCTTGAGGAGCGGATGGAGGTTCTGCGCGGGCAGGCGCCCGCCGAACCCGTGGCGGTGCCGATGAACGGCGCGACCTATCTGGCCGACCTGATGGGCGGGCAGAAGACCGGGCTGTTCTTCGACCAGCGACCCAACCACGCCTTCGCGCAGCGGTTGGCGAAGGAAGCATCGGTGCTGGATGTGTTCAGCCATGTCGGCGGCTTCGGGCTGGCGGCCCTGGCGGCCGGGGCGTCCCGTGCCACCTGCGTGGACGGCAGCGCGGCGGCTCTGGAACTGGCCCAGGGCGGGGCAGCGCGCATGAATGCCGCCGACCGCCTGGAAACCGTGCAATCCGACGCCTTCAAGGCGATGGAGCAGATGGCCCTGGATGGCCGCCGATTCGATCTGGTGGTCTGCGACCCGCCTGCCTTCGCCCCCGCCAAACCGGCCCTGGAGGCGGGCCTGCGCGCCTACGAACGCGTGGCGAAACTGGCGGCGCCGCTGGTCGCTCCCGGCGGCTATCTGGTGCTGTGCAGTTGCAGCCACGCGGCCGACCTGACCGCCTTCCGCAATGTCAGCGCGCGGGGCATCGGGCGCGGCGGGCGGCGCGGGGTGCTGATCCATACCGGCCAGGCCGGGCCGGATCACCCGACGCTGCCGCAACTGGCCGAGACCGGCTATCTCAAGGCGCTGTTCTTCCGGCTGGACTGATGCGCGCGGTCCTTGACGCCAATGTCCTGTTCCCGACCGTCCTGCGGGAAATCCTGACCGATCTGGCAGGCGCGGGGCTTTACACGCCGCTGTGGTCCCCCCGGATCCTGGCGGAATGGCGCGCCGCCGCGTCCCGGCTGGGCGGCGATCAGGAGGCTGTGGCGGGGGCCGAGATCGCGCTGCTGCGCAACCGCTTTCCCGATGCGGCGATGCCTAACGACGGGGTGGCCGCCATCGACGCGGACTTCCCCGATCCCGCCGACCGCCATGTGGTCGAGGCCGCTCTGGCGGGGCGCGCAAGCCTGGTCGTCACCGCCAACCTGCGCGACTTTCCCCTGGGGCTGATGGCGGGGCTTGGATTGCGCGCCATCCATCCCGACGCCTTCCTGCTGGATCTGCACGCCGCCGATCCCGGCGCTGTGGCCCTGGCGGTGGGGACCGCGCGCGACAAGGCTGCGGCGATAGGCGGCGACATGACCGTCGCCCAGATGCTGAAACGCAGCCGCCTGCCCCGGCTTGCCAAAGCGCTGAAAGGTTGATCCGAGTTGCTGTTAACGCTAACAAGAGATATGGCGATCCCCAACCTCAAGGAGGACAGCATGGTCTCGCGCGTCATTCCGGTCGATGACTTCGATCTGGTGATTTTTGGTGCCACCGGCGATCTGGCTCAGCGCAAGATCCTGCCCGGATTGTTCCGTCGCTTCGTCGCGGGACAGATCCCCGAAAGCGCGCGGATCATCGGCGCGGCGCGGACGGACCAGGACGATGCCGCCTTCCGGTCCGAGGCCGCGAAGGCCATCGTGGAATTCGGCGGCATTTCCGCCGACGATCCGCACCTGGCGCAGTTCCTGGAACTGCTGGGCTATACCCCCATCGACGCCAAGGGCGAGGGCGGCTGGACCGACCTGAAATCGCGGATCCGGCCCGGCGCGGTCCATGCCTTCTATTTCTCGGTCGCGCCGGCGCTGTTCGGCGACATCGCCAGTCGGCTGGCCAGCCACGGAATCGCCGACCGCAACAGCCGCATCGTGGTGGAAAAGCCATTCGGTCGCGACCTGGAAACCGCCCGCGCGCTGAACGCGACCCTGGCCTGCCATTTCGACGAGGAGCAGATCTACCGGATCGACCATTACCTGGGCAAGGAAACCGTCCAGAACCTGATGGCCGTGCGGTTCGCGAACATCCTGTTCGAACCGCTGTGGAATTCCCAATATGTCGATCACGTCCAGATCACCGTGGCCGAAACCGTGGGCGTAGCGGGGCGCGGCAGCTATTACGACAAGTCCGGCGCGATCCGCGACATGGTGCAGAACCACATGATGCAGCTTCTGTGCCTGATCGCGATGGAGCCGCCCTATCACTTCGACCCGAACGCGGTGCGGGACGAAAAGCTGAAGGTGATCCGCGCGCTCCAGCCGGTCGAGCCGGGCGACATCGTGCGCGGTCAGTATCAGGGCGACGGCAAGTCCAGCGGCTATGTCGAGGATTCGGAAAACCCCGATTCGCGGACCGAAAGCTATGTCGCGATGAAGGTCTGCATTTCCAACTGGAGGTGGCAGGGCACGCCCTTCTATCTGCGCACCGGCAAGAAGCTGCGGGCCCGCACCAGCGAGATCGCCATCGTGTTCCGCGAGCCGCCGCACTCGATCTTCGACGACAGCGGGGCCCCCAAGGCGAATGAGCTTGTCATCCGCCTGCAACCGAACGAGGGTATGAACCTCAAGGTGATGATCAAGGAACCGGGGCCGGGGGGAATGCGGCTGGTGCAGGTGCCCTTGGACATGTCCTTCGCCGAGGCGCTTGGCGCGGATGGCAGCGACATGCCCGATGCCTATGAACGGCTGATCATGGATGTGATCCGCGGCAACCAGACCCTGTTCATGCGCGGCGACGAGGTCGAGGCCGCCTGGGCCTGGACGGATCCGATCATTGCCGCCTGGGAAGACAGCAAGCGGCGGCCGGAACCCTATGACGCGGGATCCTCTGGCCCCGAGGAGGCGTTGCGCCTGATGCATCGGGACAATCGCCGATGGAGGGAAATTCGCGCATGACCATGGAATTGAAGGAATATCCCGATCGGGAGATGCTGGCTTTGTCGCTGGCCGACCAGATCGCCTCGCAGCTGGCGCAGCAACTGCGCACGGGCGACGCCGCCAGCCTCTGCGTGCCGGGCGGCACCTCGCCCACCCTGGTCTTCGAGACGCTGAGCGGGGCCGATATCGACTGGTCCCGCGTCACGGTGTTTCTGGGCGACGAACGCTGGGTGGACGGCGACCACAAGCGGTCGAACGGCCGCCTGCTGCGCCGCCACCTGCTGCGCGACCGGGCGGCCGCTGCGAACTACATAGACCTTTACACGGGGGCGTCCACGCCCGACGAGGCCGCCCCCGCCTTGGCCGAGACGATCCGCCCGCATCTGCCGATCACCGTCGTCCTGCTGGGCATGGGCAACGACATGCACACCGCCAGCCTGTTCCCCGGCGCCGACCGCCTGGCCGAGGGGCTGGCCGCCGACGCCCCCCTTGTCCTGCCGATCCGCGCCGAGGGCGCCGAGGAGCCGCGCGTCACCCTGACCCGGCCCGCCCTTGCCGATGCCATGAACATCCATGTCCTGCTGATGGGACCGGAAAAGCGCGAGGCGCTGGAGCGCGCGCAGAAGCTGGATCCGATCCAGGCGCCGATCCGCGCCTTCCTGGACAACGCGACTGTTCACTGGGCCGAATGATCCGCCCGAAGGAGCCTTCCCGAATGACCGACATCTGGACCCGCCTGGGCGCCTATCGCGCGGCGCAGCACGATACGCGGATCACCGACCTGTTCGCCACCGATCCCGCCCGCGCCCGCGCCTTTGCGACCCAGGCCGACGGCCTGGTTTTCGACTGGTCTAAGACCATGATCGACAAGGGCGCGCGCGACCTGCTGATCGAACTGGCCGAAAGTGCCGATGTGGCGGCGCGGCGCGAGGCGATGTTCTCGGGTCAGAAGATCAACGAGACCGAGGGCCGTGCGGTCCTGCACACCGCCCTGCGCAATCTGCGCGGCAGCGTGACAGTGGACGGTCAGGACGTGATGCCCGCCGTGCGCGAAACCCATGATCGCATGGCCGATTTCGCCCGCGACGTGCGGTCGGGCGCTTTCACGGGACAGGGCGGCAAGATCACCGATGTGGTCAATATCGGCATCGGCGGGTCCGACCTTGGCCCCTATATGGCGGTGCTGGCGATGGCCCCCTATCATGACGGGCCGCGCACGCATTTCGTCAGCAATGTGGACGGCGCCGACATCGCCGACACGCTGAAGGGCCTGGACCCGGCGACGACGCTGGTGATTGTCGCGTCCAAGACCTTCACCACCATCGAGACGATGACCAACGCCCAGACCGCCCGCGACTGGATGGGCCGCACCGTGACCGATCCGACGGCGCAATTCGTGGCGCTGTCCTCGGCCACTGGCAGGACGGCGGAATTCGGCATCGACGCCAGCCGCGTCTTCGGGTTCGAGGATTGGGTCGGCGGGCGCTATTCCGTCTGGGGGCCGATCGGGTTGTCGCTGATGCTGGCCATCGGCGACGAACGCTTTGACGAATTCCTGGCGGGCGCCGCCGCGATGGACGCGCATTTCCGCGCCGCGCCCTTGGCCGAAAACCTGCCGGTGCTGCTGGCCCTGGTCGGCATCTGGCACCACCAGGTCTGCGGCTATCCGACCCGCGCGGTGCTGCCCTATGACAACCGCCTGCTGCGGCTGCCCGCCTATCTGCAACAGCTGGAAATGGAATCGAACGGCAAGCGCGTGGCGATGGACGGGTCCGACCTGACAGTCGTGTCCGGCCCGGTCGTCTGGGGCGAGCCGGGCACCAACGGCCAGCACGCCTTCTATCAACTGATCCATCAGGGCACGACGCCCGTTCCCTGCGAGTTCATCCTGGCCGCGAAGGGACACGAGGACGATCTGGCGCATCACCACATCCTGTTGGCCGCGAACTGCCTGGCGCAGTCCGAGGCGCTGATGCGCGGCCGCACGCTGGAGGAGGCGCGCGCCCTGATGGTCGCGAAGGGGCTGGAAGGCGCGGAGTTGGACCGCCAGGCGCGCCACCGGGTGTTTCCCGGCAACCGCCCCTCGACCACGCTGCTGATCGAGAAGCTGACGCCCTTCACGCTGGGCCAGATCGTCGCGCTGTATGAACACCGGGTGTTCGTGGAAGGCGTGATCCTGGGGATCAACAGCTTCGATCAGTGGGGCGTGGAACTGGGCAAGGAGCTGGCGCTGAAGGTGGAACCCCTGCTGAAGGGCGAGGGCGCGCCGGGGCATGATGCGTCCACCGAACATTTGGCAAGCCTGTTCCGGCAGATGCGCGGGTGAAGAAGCCGGGGGCGCTTCGCCCCCCGGACCCCCAGAGGATATTTAAGCAAAGGTGAAGAGCCTACCAATGCGGCGGGCGTTGGTCGGCCAGCGGGATCGAACCTTCGGCCTCGGCCTGCTGTTCGGCGGCGAAGCGCATCAGCATTTCCACCCGACGGGTCAGGATCGCCATCTCGGCGTCCTGGCGCGCGATGACCTCGTTCAGGTCGTCGGTCACGCGGGTCAGGTGGGCCAGCGTTTCCTCGACGGCGCGGATTCGGTTGTCGGCGTTCTTGTCCATATCGGCCCCTTCGGTTAAGGCAGCCACGGATTGGCCGGAAAGGCAGGACCATGGCGAAAGATCAGAAAAAACAGCCCCGTCCCAAGGCGGAAACGCCCAAGGGCTTTCGCGACTATTTCGGCGCGGACGTGACCGAACGCAAGGCGATGCTGGACCGGATCGCAGAAATCTATCACCGCCATGGTTTCGATCCCCTGGAAACCAGTGCCGTCGAGACGGTCGAGGCCTTGGGCAAGTTCCTGCCGGACGTGGACCGTCCGAACGCCGGCGTCTTTGCCTGGCAAGAGGAAGCCGTGCCCGGCGGCGGGTCGGGCGACTGGCTTGCGCTGCGATACGATCTGACGGCGCCCTTGGCGCGGGTGGCGGCGCAGTTCCGCAACGACCTGCCCTCGCCTTACCGCCGCTATGCGATGGGGCCGGTCTGGCGCAACGAAAAGCCGGGGCCGGGGCGGTTCCGGCAGTTCTATCAATGCGATGCGGATACGGTCGGGTCGGCCAGCGTGGCGGCGGATGCCGAGATTTGCGCGATGCTGGCCGATGCGCTGGAGGCCGTGGGCATCGCGCGCGGCGATTACATCGTGCGGATCAACAACCGCAAGGTTCTGAACGGCGTCCTCGAGGCGGCCGAGGTGCGCCCTGACCAGGCCGACGACGTGCTGCGTCAGATCGACAAGTTCGACAAGGTAGGCCGTGACGGCGTGCTGGCGCTGCTGACGGTGGGCCGCAAGGATGACAGCGGCGCCGAGATCGAAGGGGTGGGGCTGTCCCAGGCGCAGGCGGCGCCGGTGCTGGCCTTCCTGACCTCGAAAGGGTCGGACAATGCGGCCACGCTGGAAAACCTGCGCGCAGCGGTGGGCGGATCGGTCATCGGCGCTGAAGGTGTGGACGAATTGGCCCAGATCGCCGAGATGCTGGCGGCGATGGGCGTGGGCGAGGATCGTGCGATTGTCGATCCGTCGATCGTGCGGGGGCTTGGCTATTATACCGGCCCGGTGTTCGAGGCCGAACTGACCTTCGAGATTCTGGACGAGAAGGGCCGGAAGCGGCAGTTCGGGTCGGTCGCGGGCGGCGGGCGCTATGACGGGCTGGTCGAGCGTTTCACCGGCCAGAAGGTTCCCGCGACCGGCGTCAGCATCGGTGTGGATCGGCTGCTGGCCGCGCTGCGCGCCAAGGGGCTGGCGGGGGAGGAGGCCCAGGGGCCGGTGGTCGTGACGGTGATGGACCGTGACCGGATGGCCGATTACCAGGCCATGGCCGCCGATCTGCGCGCGGCGGGCATCCGGGCCGAGGTCTATCTGGGCAACCCCAAGAACTTCGGCAATCAGTTGAAATATGCCGACAAGCGCGGTGCGCCGGTGGCGGTCATCCAGGGCGGCGACGAGGCCGCGCGCGGCGTCGTGCAGGTCAAGGATCTGGTCCTGGGCGCGCGCATCGCCGCCGAAGCCAGCCTGGACGAGTGGAAGGCCCAGCCCGCTCAGACCGAGGTTCCTCGGGCCGATCTGGTCGCGGAAGTGCGCCGGATCCTGTCATGATCCCCAAGCGCGACAAGCAGGCCCTGGGCCAGCGCCTGTTGGCGGCGTTCCGCGCGGCGGGCGCGGTCGAGGTCGCGCCCGACATCCTGCTGCCCGCGGGCGCGCTGCTGGATCTGTATGGCGAGGACATCCGCGCCCGCGCCTATGTCACCGCAGACCCGATCCGGGGCGAGATGATGCTGCGCCCCGATTTCACCGTGCCGGTGGTGCAGGCGCATATGGAAAACGGCGCCGAACCCGCCCGATACTGTTACCTGGGCGAGGTGTTCCGCAAGCAGGACATGGGCGACCTACGCCCCGAACACCTGCGCGACAACGAATACCTGCAATGCGGGTTGGAGCTGTTTTCCCGCCATCCCGGCGCCGATGCCGAGGTGTTCGCGCTGTTCCATCGGCTTCTGGCGCCCTATGGCCTGTCGGCGGAAACCGGCGACATGGGGCTGCTGATGGACGCGGTGCGGGGGCTGCCGGTGTCGGACGCGCGGCGCGCGGCGCTGCTGCATCACATCTGGCGGCCGGGGCGGTTCCAGCGGCTGCTGGATCGGTTCTCGGCGCCGGTCGCGCCGCGCGACTTTCCCGCCGTCACCGCGCCCTGGGCCGGGCTGCGCGGCGAGGATGAAATGCAGGCCCGCATCGCCCGGCTGCGTGCCGATGCGACTGAACCGCCTTTGCCGCCGCTGTGGTCGGACCGGCTGAAGCGGCTGTTCGCCCTGCGCGCGCCCGCGCCCCAGGCCGTCGCCGCCCTGCGCGACCTGGCCGGGGAAATGCCCGCCATCGCCCCCGCCGTCCAGCGGATCGAGACGCGGCTTGCCGCCATCGGCGGGCAGGGAATCGACCCTTCGGGTGTGATCTTCGACGCCAGCCACGGCCGCACGACGATGGAATATTACGACGGCTTCACCTTCAGTTTCCTTGCGACGCGGCCCGGCCTGCCGCCCGTCGCGTCAGGCGGGCGCTATGACGCGCTGACGCGGATGCTGGGCAAGGGCCGCGAGATCCCGGCGGTCGGCGGCATCATCCGCCCCGGCGTGCTGGCCGAACTGGAGGCTGCGGCATGATCCGGCTGGGCGTGCCGTCCAAGGGGCGGCTGATGGAGCAGACTTTCGACTGGTTCGCGGATCGCGGCGTCCGGCTGTCGCGCAGCGGCTCGGACCGTGAATATGCCGGCCGGGTCGAGGGTGCCGAGGGCGTCACGCTGGTGCTGCTGTCGGCGGGCGAGATCCCGCGCGACCTGGCGGCGGGCCGGATCGAACTGGGCGTCACCGGCACCGACCTGGTGCGCGAGAAGCTGGCGGGCTGGGCTTCGGACGTGGCCGAGGTCACGGCGATGGGATTCGGCCATGCCGACCTGATCCTGGCGGTGCCGGAATGCTGGACCGATTGCGATAGCCTGGACGATTTCGATTCCGTCTGCCGCGATTTCCGCGCCGCGCATGGCTTCCGGCTGCGGATCGCCACCAAATACCACCGGCTTGTCCGCGCCTGGCTGGCCGCGCATGAGGTCGCCGATTACCAGCTTGTCGATTCGCAGGGCGCGACCGAGGGCACGGTGGCCAACCAGACCGCCGAGGCCATCGCCGACATCACATCCTCCGGGGAAACGCTGCGGGCCAACAACCTGAAGATCCTGGCCGAGGAACCGATCCTGCGGTCTCAGGCCACGCTGTTCGCGGGCCGCCGGGCGATGGAATCCCCCGAGGTTCAGGCCTTTCTGGCGCGTCTGGCCGCATAAACGCTGGTCCTGCGCGGTCGATGGATCGCCTTGGCCCGGTGTGGCGTTGTCACCCTGTCATCTGCCGATAACGGCCGAGTACAGGAGAAGCGACATGGTCGATGCAAGCCAGATCAAGGAACATATGGAAGTGGTCGGCGCCGACGGCGTGCATGTGGGCAAGGTGGACCACATGGACGGCGACCGCATCAAGCTGACCCGCAAGGACGAGGCCCATGGCCAGTCCAGGGACCACCACCACTATCTGCCGCTGGCGAACGTTTCGTCGGTGGATGGCGGCAAGCTGTGGCTGTCCGCCGATGCGGCCAACGCCGCGCAGCTGTTCGAGGAAAAGGACGGCTCGCCCATTCAGGACAGGCTCTGACCCCGGAGCGGGCCGGATGGCGTCATCCGGCCTGTCCGCTAAAGGCCGACCAGGGCGCGGGCGAAATCGTCCGCGTCGAAGGCGTCCAGATCGTCGATCTGTTCGCCCACGCCGATGGCATGGATGGGCAGGCCGAAGCGGTCGGCCAGGGCCACCAGAACGCCGCCGCGCGCCGTGCCGTCCAGCTTCGTCATCACCAAGCCTGACACATCCGCCAGTTGGCGGAAGGTTTCCACTTGGTTCAGCGCGTTCTGTCCCGTGGTCGCATCCAGCACCAGCAGCGTGTTGTGCGGCGCGGTCGGATCCTTCTTGCGGATCACGCGGACGATCTTGGCCAGTTCCTCCATCAGATCCTGGCGGTTCTGCAAGCGGCCCGCCGTGTCGATCATCAGCAGGTCGGCGCCTTCGGATTCGGCGCGGGACATGGCGTCGAAGGCGAGGCTGGCGGGGTCGCTGCCCTGGGCCGCGACCATCACCGGCACACCCGCGCGCTGGCCCCAGATCTGCAACTGTTCCACCGCCGCCGCGCGGAAAGTGTCGCCCGCCGCGATCATCACCGACTTGCCCGCCGCGCGGAACTGGCTGGCCAGCTTGCCGATGGTGGTGGTCTTGCCCGCGCCGTTCACGCCCACGACCAGCACGACTTGCGGTTTTTTGGGATAAAGGGGCAGGGGGCGGGCGACCGGAGTCATGATGCGCGCGATCTCGGCCGCCAGCAGTTCCTTGAGTTCGGTCGAGGACAGGCGGCGGCCCATCCGGCCCTCGGCGATGTTGGCCGTCACGCGCAGCGCGGTGTCCACGCCAAGATCGGCCTGGACCAGCATGTCCTCCAGTTCCTCCAGCATCTCGTCGTCAAGCGCACGGCGCGGTTCCTCGGGCTTGGCGGGGGTCGTGCCGAACAGGCGGCCGACCAGACCGGGCGCGGGCGCGGGAACAGGCGCGGGGGCGGGTTCGGCGGCTTGGGGCGCGGCCTCGACAATGCCGTCCAATCCTTCGCCGATCTTCGCGGAGGATCGCGTCAGCCGATCCCGCAGCTTGGTGAAAAACGACATGCCTGCACCTTTCCAATCCGGCCGCGACCCTAATCGCTGCGGGGCGAAAGGGAAAGGGCGGCAAATCGCGGCTTTCCCCCGGCCCGGCCTTGCGCTAGACCCGGCGCCGGACTTTTTCGTGGAATGGAAGGACCGTTCATGGCCAATGTGGTGGTTGTCGGCGCGCAATGGGGCGACGAGGGCAAGGGCAAGATCGTCGATTGGCTGTCCGAACGGGCCGATGTCATCGCCCGCTTCCAGGGCGGCCATAACGCCGGGCATACGCTGGTCATCGGCAACACGGTCTTCAAGCTGTCGCTGCTGCCATCGGGCATTGTCCGGGCGGGCAAGCTGGCGGTGATCGGCAATGGCGTCGTCCTGGACCCGTGGTCGCTGTTCGCAGAGATCGACAAGCTGACCGCGCAGGGCGTGGCGATTTCCACCGAGAATCTGATGATCGCGGAAAACACCCCGCTGATCCTGCCGCTGCACCAGGATCTGGACAAGCTGCGCGAGGAAGCTGCAGGCAAGGCGAAGATCGGCACCACCGGGCGCGGCATCGGCCCCGCCTATGAGGACAAGGTGGGCCGCCGCACCATCCGCGTGGCCGACCTGGGCGACGAGGAAACGCTGGACGCGCGCCTGGACCGGCTGTTGGCCCATCACGACGCGCTGCGCCAGGGGCTGGGCGCCACCCCCATCGACCGGGCCGAGCTGAAGGCCAAGCTGATGGAGATCGCGCCGAAGCTGCTGCCCTATGCCCAGCCGGTCTGGAAGATCATGGCCGACGCCCGCAAGGCCGGCAAGCGCATCCTGTTCGAGGGCGCGCAGGGTTCGCTGCTGGACATCGACTTCGGCACCTATCCCTATGTCACCAGTTCGACCACCATGTCGGGGATGGCGGCATCGGGGACCGGCATGGGGCCGTCGGCCATCGGCTTCGTTCTGGGGATCGTCAAGGCCTATACGACCCGCGTGGGCGAAGGCCCGTTCCCGACCGAACTGCACGACGCGGACGGGCAGCGGCTTGGCGAGCGCGGCCATGAATTCGGCACCGTCACGGGCCGCAAGCGGCGCTGCGGCTGGTTCGACGCGGTGCTGGTGCGCCAGACCTGCGCGATTTCCGGCGTGAACGGCATCGCGCTGACCAAGCTGGATGTGCTGGACGGCTTCGACACGCTGAAGATCTGCGTGGGGTATGAAATCGACGGGGTGAAATACGACTATCTTCCGACCGCCGCCGCGTTGCAGGCCAGGGTCACGCCGATCTATGAGGAAATGGACGGCTGGCACGAATCGACCCAGGGCGCGCGGTCTTGGGCCGACCTGCCTGCGGCGGCGATCAAGTATGTACGCCGGGTCGAGGAACTGATCCAGTGCCCGGTCGCGCTGCTCTCGACCAGCCCGGAACGGGACGATACGATCCTGGTGACGGATCCTTTCGCGGATTGAAGCGGCGACCCTCGGGATATTTGGACCAAGGCAAAGGGCAGCGCCGATGAACCTGAAGACGCGCAAGAGGCTGTCGCTGCTGATCCTGGTGGTCGGGCTGCCCCTGTACATCGTCGCGGCGGTGACGCTGGTCAACTGGATGGACGCGCGCTTCGGCCGCCAGCCGATCCTGGTCGAGATCGCCATCTATGTCGGCCTTGGCGTCCTGTGGATCCTGCCCTTCAAGCGGATCTTCTCCGGCATCGGGCGCGAGGAATGATCCCGCCCCTGGTCATTTCCGACCGGGGCGTCACCGTGATCGGCGGCGGTTTCGCCACCCCTTATGACCTGCAAACCGCGCTGGCGGTGGCTCCGACGCTGGTCGCGGCGGATGGCGGCGCGGACCGGGCGCTTGCCCTGGGGCAACCGCCCGATTGGGTGATCGGCGATCTGGACAGCATCACGGCGGGCGCGCGCAAGCTGATCCCGGCCGGGCGCATCCATCATGTGGCCGAGCAGGACAGCACCGATTTCACCAAATGCCTGACCCGGATCGCCGCGCCCTTCGTGATGGCTGTGGGCTTTTCCGGGCTGCGGCTGGATCACACGCTGTCGGCGCTGACCGCGATGGCTTCCACGCCCCGGCCGCTGGTGATCATGCTGGCCTCTGACGATGTGGTGTTTGTCGCGCCCCCCCGGCTGACCCTGCCGCTGATGCCGGGAACGCGGGTGTCGCTGTATCCGATGGGGCCGGCGCGCGGGATCAGCACCGGGTTGGAATGGCCGATCGAGGGAATCGAATTCGCGCCGGGCGGGCGGGTCGGCACCTCGAACAGGGCGAACGGGGTCGTGACCTTGCGGATCGAGGGCAAGATGCTGCTGATGCTGCCGCGCAGCACGCTGGCCAGCGTCATGACCGCGCTGCGCCTGCCTGCCTGAGCGATCAAAGCCCCGTGCGGCGGTTGCCGCCCTGGCCTTGATGGCTTATCTGCAAGGGGCGAACCTGCGGAGGCATCCATGTCGCTGAACCCGATCCGTCCCTGGCGCAACATTCAGCGTCGGAAGTCGCGCCAGATCATGGTGGGCCGCGTTCCCGTGGGGGGCGACGCGCCGATCAGCGTGCAGACCATGACCAATACGGACGGCCACGACGTGCGCGCGACGCTGGACCAGGTGATCCGGGCGGCCGATGCGGGCGCCGACATCGTGCGGATTTCGGCCCCCGACCAGGAAACCACGCGGGCGCTGCGCGAGATTTGCCGCGAAAGCCCGGTGCCGATCGTGGCCGACATCCATTTCCACTACAAGCGCGCCATCGAGGCCGCCGAGGCGGGCGTGGCCTGCCTGCGCATCAACCCCGGCAATATCGGCGACGCCGCCCGCGTGCGCGAGGTCATCAAGGCCGCCAAGGACCACGGCTGCTCGATCCGCATCGGCGTGAATGCCGGATCGCTGGAGCGGCATCTGCTGGAGAAATACGGCGAGCCTTGCCCGGACGCGATGGTCGAATCCGGTCTGGATCACATCAAGATCCTGCAGGACAACGATTTCCACGAATTCAAGATCAGCGTGAAGGCCAGCGACGTGTTCCTGGCCGCCGCCGCCTATCAGCAACTGGCGGACGCCACCGACGCTCCGATCCATCTTGGCATCACCGAGGCGGGCGGATTCGTCGGCGGCACGGTGAAATCCGCCGTGGGCCTGGGCAACCTGCTGTGGTCCGGGATCGGCGACACGATCCGCGTCAGCCTGTCCGCCGACCCGGTCGAGGAGGTCAAGGTCGGGTTCGAGATCCTCAAATCCCTGGGCCTGCGGACGCGGGGGGTGCAGATCATCTCCTGCCCGTCCTGCGCGCGGCAGGGCTTCGACGTGATCAAGACGGTCGAACGGCTGGAAAAGCGGCTGGAACACATCAAGACCCCCATGTCGCTGTCGATCATCGGCTGCGTCGTCAACGGTCCGGGCGAGGCGCTGATGACCGATATCGGTTTCACCGGCGGCGGGGCAGGCAGCGGCATGGTCTATATGGCCGGGCGGCAGAGCCACAAGATGACCAACGACCAGATGGTCGATCATATCGTGCAGCTGGTCGAGGAACGCGCGCAGAAGATCGAGGACGAGGCAGGGGCGCAGACGGCGGCGGAGTAGACTAGTGTGTCTCTATATGGCTAAGGAGAAGGTCGGTGAGGCTAGGCTGGGAGAAAATCCTTAGAAATGCCGAAGTTGAAATTGAATATCATAACGATTTTCTTGAAGAACTTCAAAATACCAAGGAAACTGCCAAGCTAAGGCGCGCATGGTCGGGACTTCTTGGTCACTATGTCAATTCAGTTTCTGCGATGCGGCGTGCGACTGATGCTGGACCCTCTAAAAAGTGGTCGGATAAGCTTTACCCTGATCAAAAACGCGATCCAATTTTGCAATATGCAAAGGTGGCTCGGGATGCTGATGTACATGTATTTGAGGAGGAACGCAGGGTTGTGCACAGAGCAGTCACGTTTGGATCCATTTTATCTGTGAGTGGCAATGTCAATGTGATCTTTGACCGAAACACTTTAATCGGAAATGATGGCATCAGTAGAAGGCTACCGGACTTCTCTCTGAAAGTGGAAGATGGCAGAGTGGCCAAAAGTTCGATCCCAAAGGCGGCTTTTCAAGAGAAATGTCATTACATCGAATTGCGGAGCATCAAGAGCCGTGATGGAGCAGTTTATCAGGTTCCTAACCCACATGTTCTCCCAGAATTACAGGCGATCGAGATAGGGAGACATACAGGTAGATGGATACAAGCACGGTTTCGGGAGGCATGCGACTTAGCAAGATAGCGCGCTAATTTGTCAAGCCATCACCCCCCCGTATGGCTCATATGACGGGTCATCTGGCCCGCGACGGTCTGGCGGGAATAGTCGAAATCATGGCCCTTGGGCTTTTTCGCGATGGCGGCGTGGATGGCGTCTTTCAGAAGCCTGTCATCGGATGATGCCCGCAGCGGGCCGCGCAGGTCGGCCATGTCCTCTTGCCCCAGGCACATGAACAATTCGCCGGTGCAGGTCAGGCGGACGCGGTTGCAGCTTTCGCAGAAATTATGGGTCAGCGGCGTGATGAAGCCGATCTTCTGGCCGGTTTCCTGCAGGCGGACATAGCGGGCCGGGCCGCCGGTGCGTTCGGCGAGTGGAGTCAGCGTGAAGCGTTCCGCCAGCCGGGCGCGCAGGTCCGAAAGCGGCCAATACTGCTCCAGCCGATCCTCGTTGCCCAAGTCGCCCATCGGCATGACCTCGATGAAGGTCAGGTCGTGGCCTTGGTTGCCGCACCAGCGGACCAGATCGAACAATTCTGCGTCATTCACGCCTTTCAGCGCGACGGCGTTGATCTTGATCCGCAGCCCGGCGGCCTGTGCGGCGCGGATGCCGTCCAGCACCTGGGGCAGGCGGCCCCAGCGGGTGATCGCGGCGAACTTGTCGGGATCCAGCGTATCCAGCGAGACGTTCACGCGACGGATGCCGCAATCGGCCAGCTCACCGGCATATCGGCCAAGCTGGCTGCCGTTCGTGGTCAGAGTCAATTCGTCCAGGCCCCGGCCAAGGTGCCGAGACATGGCCCGGAAAAAGCTCATGATGTTGCGTCGGACCAGAGGCTCGCCCCCGGTGATGCGCAGCTTTCTGACGCCCAGATCGACGAAGGTGCCGCACAGCCGCTCCAATTCCTCAAGCGTCAGCAGGTCGGCCTTGGGCAGGAACTGCATATGCTCGGCCATGCAATAGACGCAGCGGAAATCGCAGCGATCCGTCACCGATACCCGCAGATAGGTGATCGGCCGCGCGAAAGGGTCGATAAGGGGGGCCGCGTTCTGCATCCCCCCAATCTAGGGGCGCGCGGGGCCGCACACAAGCCGCGACTGGCTGTGGACGGGATCGCGCCATGCAGGCTAGGTTCGATGCTGATTATACGACAGAAGGGACAATCCATGCGCATCATCACCGTCGCGCCGCCGCTGATCCTGACCGCGACCTTGCTGGCGGGTTGCACCCAGGGGGCGATGACCGCGAACCGACCGGCGTCCGAAGCCGCCGCCCCGCAGACGCAGATGACCACCGAACAAGTGGCAGCGGCGACTGCCATCACCCGCGCGCGCGCGCCGCGTCCGGCGGCCCGCGCGACGGCGGCGCAATTGGATACCACCACCCCCGAACAGCGCGCCGCCGCCGCCAAACCCGCCGAGGCGGCCGAGACGAAGCTGGGCAACACCATCGCCTCGCTGGGGAATCCGTCCGAAGGCGGGTTCTGGATCAAGACGCCGCTGGTCAAGGAACGCGGGCTGGGCCGGATCGTCAATCCGGCGACCGGCAAATCCGCCAAGGTCGATCTGATCCCGCTGGACGGCCCGGCCAGCGGGGGATCGCAGGTATCGCTGCCAGCCCTGCAATTGCTGGGCGTGTCGCTGACCGACCTGCCTACGATCGAGGTCTATCGCTCCTGAACCGGCCGTTGGGCTTCCTTGCGCGCGAAGGGCTTCATCCGTGCCCCGTGGTCGGCCAGAAAGGCCCGGACGCGGGGCGCATCGCGTTTGGACAGGTCGCGCAGCCACCAGGCGATGGCCTTCTGGATGAACCAGTCGCGATCATCGGCCAGTCGCGCGGCCCAGTCCAGGACGCGTTCGCGGGTGGCGATGTCGTCGGGCTTGGGGTTGTTCATCTTGGCCCAGGGCAGGGTGCCCACCAGGGCGGCGCGGCGGGTCCATTTGTTAGGATGATCCAGCCATCCTTCGACCCGGTCCAGCCGCGCGGGATCGGCCACCAGCCGCTTCTGCCCGGCGATCATGGCGGCATCGGCGATGGCCCAGCCGTCGAAATCAGGCGCCCAGGCCGCGATCAGCGACCAGACGGCATTGTCGGGCCGGATCCGGGCCTGGGTCAGCAGCTTGGCGGCCGCGATGCGGGCCTCGTGGATGTCGCTGGCCCACAGGTCGCGGGCCAGGGCGATCCGGCCGTCCAGATCGCGGGACGCGCGCCAGTCTGCCACCAGGGCGTCGATTTGCGGATTGGGCACCCCCAGATAGGTCCGCGCTGCCTTGTGATAGGCGGCCATCTGTCCGGCCTTTTCGGCATCCGCCTGGGCTATCAACGCGTCCAGTTCGATCATCGGACCCTCCTGTTCCGGCGGTTCTAGGGGTGGCAGAGGCCGCGCGCCAGCGATAAAAGGTTTGCGCAATCAACAGGTGTGCCCATGTCTCATTCCACTGATCCCCGCCCGATGACCGCCCGCCGCAGCGGCCCGCTGCGGGGCGTGGCCCAGGTGCCCGGCGACAAGTCGATCAGCCACCGCGCCCTGATCCTGGGCGCGCTGTCGGTGGGCGAGACGCGGATCACCGGCCTGCTGGAGGGTCAGGACGTGCTGGACACCGCCAAGGCAATGGCGGCTTTCGGCGCGCAGGTCGAGCGGCTGGCCGAGGGTGAATGGTCGGTCCGCGGCGTCGGCGTCGGCGGGTTTTCGGAACCCGAAGGCGTGATCGACTGCGGCAATTCGGGGACCGGGGTGCGGCTGATCATGGGCGCCATGGCCACGACGCCGATCACCGGGACCTTCACCGGCGATGCCAGCCTGTCGCGCCGTCCCATGGCGCGCGTGACCGACCCCCTGGCGCTGTTCGGCGCGCAGATCGCCGCGCGCGAGGGCGGGCGGCTGCCCATCACCATCCAGGGCGCGGCCGATCCGCTGCCGGTGCGGTACCGTACGCCCGTCGCCAGCGCGCAGATCAAGTCGGCCATCCTGCTGGCGGGGCTGAACGTGCCGGGCGAAACCGTGGTGATCGAGGCGGAGCCGACCCGCGACCATTCCGAACGGATGCTGGCCGGGTTCGGCGCCGACATCCGCACCGAGACGACCGCCGAAGGCCATGTGATCACGCTGCAAGGCCGCCCCGAACTGCGCGCCCAGCCGGTCGCGGTGCCGCGCGATCCCTCAAGCGCGGCTTTCCCGGTGGCGGCGGCGCTGATCGTGCCGGGGTCGGAAATCCGCGTTCCCGGCGTCAGCCGCAACCCGACCCGCGACGGCTTGTATGTCACCCTGCTGGAGATGGGGGCCGACATCGCCTTTGAGAACACGCGCGAGGAAGGCGGAGAGCCGGTTGCCGATCTGGTCGTCCGGCATGGCCCGCTGAAGGGCGTGACGGTGCCCGCCGACCGCGCGGCCAGCATGATCGACGAATTTCCGATTCTGTCGGTCATCGCGGCCTTTGCCGAAGGCGCGACGGTCATGAACGGCGTGGCGGAACTGCGCGTCAAGGAAAGCGACCGGATCGACGCGATGGCGCGCGGGTTGGAAGCGAACGGCGTCCGGGTCGACGAGACGAAGGACAGCATGACCGTTCACGGCATGGCGCAGGTTCCCGGCGGGGGCATGGCGGTCAGCCATCTGGATCACCGGATCGCCATGTCCTTCCTGGTGCTGGGGCTGGCGACCCAGGCGCCGGTTTCTGTGGACGACGGATCGCCCATCGCCACGTCCTTCCCGGATTTCCTGCCGCTGATGCAGGGGCTGGGCGCCGATCTGGGCTAGGTGTCGCGTTCGTCGAACTTGGCTTCGATATTGTTGCCGTCAGGGTCCAGCAAGAAGGCGGCGTAATAGCCGGGGTGGTAATCGCGCAGCCCCGGCGCCCCGTTGTCGGTGCCGCCCGCCTTCAGGCCTGCGGCGTAAAAGGCCTGGACCTCGGCTCGGGATCGCGCGCGGAAGGCCAAGTGGATGTGGCTGGGCGGGGTATTGGCGTCGGCCTGGTCCAGATAGAACTCGTCCAACTCGACCCAGTCGCGACCCGCATGGGCGTCGGCGGCCCGGCCCAAGGCTTCGAAGATCGCCAGATAAAAGCTGCTGGCCCGGTCGAAATCTGCGGCCCGCAGATGGATGTGGTCGATCAGTCGGGTCGGTTTTCGTGTCATCAGAGCGCCTCCGCGACGGGAACGCAGGGACGCCCTGATGGTTCACGGAACTTTTGTTAGATTGCGGCCTGCGGATAGCCGACCGCGCGTAGGGCCGCGGCGATTTCGTCCAGGATCGCCGGGTCGTCGATGGTCGCGGGGGTCTTGAACGGTTCGCCATCGGCGATCTTGACCATCGTCGCGCGCAGGATCTTGCCCGACCGGGTCTTGGGCAGGCGGTCCACCACGCAGGCGGTCTTGAAGGCGGCGACGGGGCCGATCTGGTCGCGGACCATGCCCACGACCTCTTTCACGACCTGGGCGTCGGGCGTGTTCGTGCCCTTCTTCAGGCACAAGAGGCCCAGCGGCATCTGTCCCTTGAGGCTGTCGGCCACGCCGATCACCGCGCATTCGGCCACGGCGGGATGGGCGGACAGAACCTCCTCCATCGCGCCGGTGGACAGGCGGTGGCCTGCGACGTTGATCACGTCGTCGGTGCGCGCCATGATGTAGAGATAGCCGTCCTCGTCGATATAGCCCGCGTCGCCGGTTTCGTAATAGCCGGGGAAATGCGACAGATAGGATTTCCTGAACCGATCCTCCGCATTCCACAGGGTCGGCAGGGTGCCGGGCGGCAGGGGCAGCTTGATCGCGACCGCGCCCAGCGTTCCGGCCGGGACCGGGTGGCCAGCCTCGTCCAGAACCTGCACGTCATAGCCCGGCAGCGCGACCGAGGGACTGCCGTGCTTGACCGGCAGAAGCTCTATCCCGACCGGGTTGGCGACGATGGGCCAGCCGGTTTCGGTCTGCCACCAATGGTCGATGACCGGGACGCCCAGCTTTTGCTCGGCCCATTGGATCGTGTCGGGATCGGCGCGTTCGCCCGCCAGATACAGCGTCTTGAAATGGCGCAGGTTATAGTCCTCGATCAGCTTGCCCTCGGGATCCTCGCGGCGGATGGCGCGGATCGCGGTGGGGGCGCTGAACACGCTTTTGACGCGGTGGTTCTGGATCACCCGCCAATAGGCGGCAGCGTCGGGGGTGCCCACGGGCTTGCCCTCGAACACGATGGTGGTGGCGCCGACCGTCAGCGGGCCATAGCAGATATAGCTGTGGCCGACGACCCAGCCCACGTCCGAGGCCGCCCAGAACACGTCGCCCGCCTGAATGTCATAGACGTTCTTCATCGTCCAGGCCAACGCGACCAGATGCCCGGCCGTATGGCGCACCACGCCTTTCGGCTGGCCCGTGGTCCCCGAGGTATAGAGGATATAGGCCGGATGGTTCCCCTCGACCGGGACGCATTCGGCGGGCTCGACTCCATACTGGAAGCTGTGCCAGGCCACGTCGCGGCCGGGGGTCAGTTCCGCGACCTCTTGTTCCCGTTGGAAGATCACGCAGAAATCGGGCTTGTGGGTCGCTTCCTCGATGGCGCGGTCCAAAAGCGGCTTGTAATGGACGACCCGGCCCGGCTCGACCCCGCAGGATGCCGCGATGATCGCCTTCGGGGTGGCGTCGTTGATGCGGACCGCCAGCTCATGCGCCGCGAAGCCGCCGAAGACGACCGAATGGATCGCGCCCAGCCGGGCGCAGGCCAGCATCGCCTCCAACGCCTCGGGAACCATGGGCATGTAGATGATGACCCGGTCGCCCTTCTGGATGCCCTTGGCGCGCAGCGCACCGGCAAGGCTGGCGACCCGGTCGCGCAATTCGCGATAGGTGATGCCGCGCATCGACCGGGTGATCGGGCTGTCATGGATGATCGCCACCTGGTCGCCGCGCCCGGCCTCGACATGCCGGTCCACCGCGTTCCAGCAGGCGTTGAGGGTGCCGTCCGCGAACCATTCCCCTGCCGGTCCCTGGTTGAAGAAGGCGCGGCTGGGCGGACGATCCCAATCGATCTTTCCGGCTGCCTCCATCCAGAATGCTTCGGGATCCGCCTGCCAGGCGGCATAGGTATCGCGATACGACATGATCGTGTCTCCTCACTCCTGCCGCTTGTTACGCAGCGGACAGGGGCGCGCGCAACAATGTTAGCGGAGCAGGTCGGAGCCACGTGGCAAAATGTAGCAAATATATGCCGGATCCGTTTGCAAACTAAAAACGCCTGCAAAACGGGTCATGCGGGGTGGCTGACTTTGCAAATGCCAGCCGCGCTAAGCCAGCGCGCCGGACGATCATCAGCCGAATCGCCCGGCGCTGTCAGTCTCAACTGTAATGGGCGACCGGGGTTCCGGCCAAGGCGCTCATGTTCAGCAGGCCGCGTGCGGTGATCGAAGGCGTGACGATATGCGCGCGGTTGCCCATGCCCATCAGGATCGGTCCGACCTCCAGCCCGTTGGCGCGCATCTTCAGGGCGTTGCGCACGCCGGACGCCGCATCGGTGCCGGGGAAGACCAGAACGTTCGCCACCCCCTCCAGCCGGGATTTCGGGAAGATCCGCTCTCTCAGGTCGGGATCCAGGGCCGCATCGACATGCATTTCGCCGTCATACATGAAATCGGGCTGCCGCGCGTCCAGCAGCGCCAGGGCCTCGCGCATCTTGCGGCCGGTATAGCTGTCCATGTTGCCGAACTGCGAATGGCAGCACAGCGCGATCTTGGGCGTCAGGCCGAAGCGGCGGACGTGGCGCGCGGCGCCCACGACTGTCTCCATGACCTGCATCGGCGTCGGATCGTCGTGGCATTGCGTGTCGGCGATGAACAGCGGCCCGTCTTCCAGGATGATCATCGACAGCGCGCCGACCGGCGACAATCCGTCGCGGGCCAGGATTTCCCGGATATAGCGCAGGTGCCAAGTATACTGGCCGAAGGTGCCGCAGATCAGGCTGTCGGCTTCGCCCCGATGGACCATGACGGCGCCGATGGCGGTGGTGTTGGTGCGCATGATCGCGCGGGCGATGTCGGGGCTGACGCCGCGCCGCGCCATCAGGTGGTGATAGGTTTCCCAGTAATCGCGATAGCGGGGGTCGTTTTCGGGGTTCACGATCTCGAAATCGCGTTCGGGACGGATCGGCAGGCCCGCGCGTTCGCAGCGGGTGGCGACGACCTCGGGGCGGCCGATCAGGATCGGCACGTCGGTCGTTTCCTCCAGCATGGCGTTGGCGGCGCGCAGCACGCGTTCATCCTCGCCCTCGGCGAAGACGATGCGGCGGTCGGCGGCGCGCGAGGCCTCGAAGACCGGGCGCATGATCAGGGCCGAGCGGAAGACCGAGCTGTCCAGCTTGCGCTTGTAGGCGTCCAGGTCGTCCAGCGGCCGGGTGGCGACCCCGGTTTCCATCGCGGCGCGCGCCACGGCGGAACTGACGATGCCGACCAGGCGCGGATCGAAGGGTTTCGGGATCAGGTAGTCGGCGCCGAAGGTCAGCGTCTCGCCCCGATAGGCGGCGGCGGCCTCGGCGGCGGTGGTGGTCCGGGCCAGCTTGGCGATGCCGTCGATGCAGGCCAACTCCATTTCCGCGTTGATGGTGGTCGCGCCCACGTCCAGCGCGCCGCGGAAGATGAAGGGGAAACACAGGACGTTGTTGACCTGGTTGGGGAAATCGCTGCGCCCGGTGGCGATGATCGCATCCGGGGCCACGGCGCGGGCGTCGTCGGGCAGGATTTCCGGCGTCGGGTTCGCCAGCGCGAAGATGATCGGGCGAGGGGTCATCTTCGCCACCATCTCGGGTTTCAGGACGCCGGGGCCTGACAGGCCCAGGAACAGGTCGGCGCCCTCGATCACCTCGGCCAGGGTGCGGGCCGTGCTGTTCTGGGCGAAGGCGGCCTTCTGGGCGGTCATGTCCTCGACCCGGCCCTTGTAGACCAGGCCGTGGATGTCGCACAGCCAGACGTTCTCGCGCTTGACGCCCAGCTTCAGCAGCATGTTGAGGCAAGCGATCCCCGCCGCCCCGCCGCCGGTCGAGACGACCTTGATATCCTCGAACCGCTTGCCGGCGACATGCAGGGCGTTGGTGGCGGCGGCGCCGACGACGATGGCGGTGCCGTGCTGGTCGTCGTGAAAGACCGGGATGTTCATCCGCTCGCGGCACAGCTTTTCGACGATGAAGCAGTCGGGCGCCTTGATATCCTCAAGGTTCACCGCGCCGAAGGTGGGTTCCAGCGCGCAGACGATCTCGGCCAGCTTTTCGGGGTCGGATTCGTTCACCTCGATGTCAAAGCAGTCGATATTGGCGAATTTCTTGAACAGGACGGCCTTGCCTTCCATCACCGGCTTGGACGCTGCCGCGCCGATATTGCCCAGGCCCAGGACCGCCGTGCCGTTCGACACCACCGCGACCAGGTTCGCGCGCGAGGTATAGCGGCTGGCCGTGGCGGGATCGGCCTTGATCTCCAGGCAGGCCTCGGCCACGCCGGGGGAATAGGCGCGGGACAGGTCGCGGCCGTTCGCCAGGGGCTTGGTGGCGCGGATCTCCAGCTTACCGGGACGCGGGAATTCGTGATAATCCAGTGCCTCTTGCCGGGCGTTGTCCTGCCTGCGTTCGTCCATCTCGGCCCCCTTGGTCGCAAATTAGTTGAGCGTTAAACCATTTCTGGAACGGGGAACAGGCGGCTTCGTCTTGCGTTAGCGGAAACCCTGCGCAAAACTGCGCAACGAATGGTGAGGATGCCCCATGTCGCTGTTGGATGCCGCGCGCGCGGTCCGGGAAATGGCCTATGTGCCCTATTCGCGCTTCAAGGTCGGCGCGGCCGTCCGGGGCAGGTCGGGCGCGATCTATCGCGGCTGCAATGTCGAGAACGTCGCCTATCCCGAAGGCACCTGCGCCGAGGCCGGGGCCATCGCAGCGATGGTCGCCGCCGGAGAGACGGAGCTGATCGAGGTCGCGGTGATCGCCGACAGCCCGTCGCCCGTGCCGCCCTGCGGCGGCTGTCGTCAGAAGCTGGCCGAATTCGCTCGTGCCGACACCCCGGTCCTGCTGGCCACGACCGAGGGCGCGACCCTGGCGACCACGGTGGGCGAATTGCTGCCGGGCCGGTTCGACGCCGGGCACATGGCCAGGGCGGAATGACCGACCCGCGCCCTGTCATCGCCGCGATCCGCGATGGCCGCGGCCTGGACGGGCCGGGTGCGGCGCTGATCGCGCAGGGCCTGGCGAACGGGTCGATCAGCGACGCGCAGGCGGGCGCCTTTGCGATGGCGGTGCTGCTGAAGGGAACGGGCGTCCAGGGGCGCGTGGCGCTGACGCGGGCGATGCGCGATTCGGGCCACGTCCTGCATTGGGATCTGCCGGGGCCGGTAGTGGACAAGCATTCGACCGGCGGCATCGGCGACGCGGTCAGCCTGGTCCTGGCGCCCCTGCTGGCCGCGCGGGGGATGTTCGTGCCGATGATCTCGGGCCGGGGGCTGGGCCATACCGGCGGCACGCTGGACAAGCTTGAGGCGATCTCCGGTTATCGTTGCGACCAGTCCGAGGACGATTTCCGGCGCATCACCCGCAGCGTCGGCTGCGCCATCGTGGCCGCCAGCGGCGATTTCGCGCCCGCCGACCGCAGGCTGTATGCGATCCGCGACGAATCCGCGACGGTGGAATCGATCGACCTGATCACCGCGTCCATTCTGTCCAAGAAGCTGGCGGCGGGGTTGCAGGCGCTTGTGCTGGACGTGAAGGCGGGGTCCGGGGCATTCCTGCGCAAGGCCGAATCGTCGCAGCGGCTGGCGCAGGCCTTGGTGGAAACCGCCAACGGCGCCGGTTGCGCGACATCGGCGCTGATCACCGACATGGACCAGCCGCTGGCCCGCAGCGCAGGTAACGCGCTGGAAATGGCCGAGGCGATCCGCGTCTTGCGGGGCGAGCCCGGCGCGCTGCGCGACCTGACGTTGGCCTTGGGATCCGAAGTCCTGCGGCTGGTGGGGCAGGGGAATGCCGGGCTGGCCGACCTGCTGGACGGCGGCGCTGCGGCGGAAATCTTTGGCCGCATGGTCGCGGCCCAGGGTGGGCCTGCCGACCTGCTGGACCGCCCCGATGCCCATCTGCCGCCTGCGCCGGTGATCCGCCCGGTTCCCACGCCCGAGGGCAAGGTGGCGCAGATCGACGTGACCGCCCTGGGCCATGCGGTCGTGGCGCTTGGCGGCGGCCGCGTCCGCGCGGGCGAGGCGATCGACCCACGCGTCGGGCTGTCCATGCTGGCCAAGCTGGGCGAGGAGGTCGGCCCCGGTCGCCCCCTGGCCCTGGTCCACGCCGCCGACGACACTGCGGCCGAGGTCGCCATCGCCGCCGTCGCCGCAGCCTATCGCCTGGGAGAGGGCGCGGAACCCGGCCCTCTGGTGCGCGAACGGATCGCGCCGTGACGGACCGGCGCGCCTTCCTGATCGTCATGGACAGTGTCGGCATCGGCGGCGCGCCGGATGCCGGCCAGTTCTTCAACGGCAACCGCCCCGATACCGGCGCCAACACCGTGGGCCATATCGCCCAGGCACGACCGCTGCACATGCCGATCCTTGCGCGGCTGGGCCTCGGCGCGGCGGTGCGGCTGGCATCCGGGCAGGACGCGCCCGGCCTGATGAGTCCACCGCAAGGCCTGTGGGGGGGCGCGACCCAGATCTCTCGCGGCAAGGATACCCCTTCGGGACATTGGGAAATCGCGGGCGTGCCGGTGCCCTGGGACTGGCACTATTTCCCCGACACCACCCCGGCCTTTCCGCCCGAGGTGACCGCGCGGATCTGCGACCTTGCGGGGACCCAAGGGATCCTTGCCAACTGCCACGCCTCGGGCACCCAGGTGATCGAGGATTTCGGGACCGACCATATCCGCACCGGCTGGCCGATCTGCTATACTTCGGTCGACAGCGTGTTGCAGATCGCTGCGCATGAAGAGCATTTCGGCCTGGATCGGCTGATTGCGCTGTGCCAGTCGCTGGCGCCGATGCTGCACGCGATGCGCGTCGGCCGGGTGATCGCCCGGCCCTTCCTGGGCGAGGCACCGGGCGAGTTCCGCCGCACCGGCAACCGCCGCGACTTCGCCATCGCCCCGCCGGGCCGCACGATCCTGGACATCGCCCAGAATGGCGGCCGCGTGACCCATGCCATCGGCAAGATCGGCGACATCTTCAGCCATCTCGGCATTTCTCATCTGCACAAGGGCAAGTCCGACGCCGACTTGGCGGACCACCTGATCCGCCTGGGGTCCGAGGCCGAACCGGGCAGCCTGACCTTCGCCAATTTCGTCGAATTCGACACGAATTTCGGCCACCGCCGCGACCTTCCCGGCTATGCCGCGCAGCTGGAGTGGTTCGACGGAATCGCGGGCCGGTTCCTGGACACGCTTCGTCCCGGCGATCTGGCGATTTTCACCGCCGATCACGGCAACGATCCGTCCTGGCACGGCACCGATCATACCCGCGAACGGGTGGCGGTGCTGGGTCACGGGGTTGGGACGCGCGCCATCGGGCTGGTGGGGTTCAGCGACATCGGCGCCTCGGTCCTGGCGCATCTGGGTCTGCCCGCGCCCGATCATGGAAGGTCGTTCCTGTGAAGAAGATCGAACTGCACCTGCATCTGGAAGGCGCAGCGCCCCCCGGCTTCATCCGGGGGCTTGCCAGTGAAAAGGGCGCCGACCTGAGCGGCGTGTTCGACCCGCAGGGCCATTATGCCTATGACGGCTTCGACGGTTTCCTGCGCTGCTACGAGGCCGCGACCAGCGTCCTGCAAACCCCACGGGATTACGCCCGCCTGCTGGCCGAGGTGCTGGAACGCAGCGCCGAACAGGGCGTCATCTATACCGAACTGTTCGTGTCCCCCGAATTCTGCGGCGAGGCCGACCTGTCCGCTTGGCGCGACTATCTGGCGGCGATGACCGAGATCGCCGACAAGGCCCGCGCGGACGGCATCGACAGCCGCGCGATCCTGACCGCGATCCGCCATTTCGGCCCCGACCGCGCCCGGAAAACCGCTCTTTGCGCGGCGGAAACGGCAGGTGGCTGGGTCACGGGCTTCGGCATGGGCGGGGCGGAAACCGTTGGCCGGACAACGGATTACGCCTGGTCCTTCGACTGCGCGAAAGAGGCGGGGCTGGGCCTGACCTGCCATGCGGGCGAATGGGGTGGACCGGACAGCATCCGCGATGCCCTGGCGCTTGGCTGCACCCGCATTGGCCACGGGGTCCGCGCCATCGAGGACGCGGCCCTGATCCGCGACCTTGCCAACACCGGCGTCACGCTGGAGGTCTGCCCCGGATCGAATGTCGCGCTTGGACTGTTCCCCGACTGGCCCGCCCATCCCATCGCGCGGCTGGCCGATGCGGGGGTGCGCGTCACCGTCTCGACCGACGATCCGCCGTTTTTTCACACGACGATGCGTCACGAATACGACCGTCTTGCCGATGCCTTCGGTTGGGGCGATACGGAGTTCGCGCAGATCAACCGCTGGGCTGCCGAGGCCGCCTTTTGCGATCCTGCCACCCGCGACCGGCTTTTGAAGGAGTTTCCGTGACCCAGCACCTGACCGTCATCGACCACCCGCTGGTCCAGCACAAGCTGACGATCATGCGCCAGAAGGACGTATCGACCGCGGGCTTCCGCCGCCTGCTGCGCGAAATCAGCCTGCTGCTGGCATACGAGGTGACGCGCGAACTGGAACTGACCACCACGCGGATCGAAACCCCCCTGTGCGAGATGGACGCCCCCACGCTGGAAGGCAAGAAGCTGGCGCTGATCTCGATCCTGCGGGCGGGAAATGGGCTTCTGGACGGGATTCTTGAGATGATTCCCGGCGCGCGGGTGGGCTTCGTGGGTCTGTACCGCGACCCCGAAACGCTGATGCCGGTCGAATATTACTGCAAGGTCCCCAAGGAACTGGACGTGCGACTGACGATCGTCGTGGATCCTATGCTGGCGACCGGCAATTCGTCCGTCGCGGCCATCGACATGCTGAAGGCGCGGGGCGCCACGAACCTGCGGTTCCTGTGCCTGCTGGCCGCGCCCGAAGGGGTGGAACGGATGCGCCAGGCCCATCCCGACGTGCCGATCTTCACCGCGTCTCTGGACGAACGGCTGGACGATCACGGCTATATCGTACCGGGCCTTGGCGATGCGGGCGACCGGATGTTCGGCACGAAATAGCCGCGTTAACCCCCGGTTCACGCAATGTGCCTATCCCTGATTCAGGAAGTCGAATCGCGGGTGGCTGATGCGGGTGTTGATCTGGGTGGTAATGGTGCTTCTGCTGCCGGGACGGGTCATGGCCGCGCCCGATCCGCCCCCGCCCGGAGATTATCCGGGCGCGCAATATATCGACCGAACCGGCTGCGTCTTTGTCCGGGACGGCAAGGACTGGACGCCCCGGCGGGACAAGCAGGGCGCGTCCATCTGCGGCTTCCCGCCCAGCCAGCCCGCGCTGTCGGACACGGCATTGCGAGAGCCTGTTTCGCCCGAAGAAGCCCTGGCGGAAGTCCTGGCCCAGGGCTTGAGGTCCGGCGATCTCGTCACCGATGCACCGATGGCTCCCTTGACAGACATTGCCCCCGATCCGGGCCAGGCGGCGCTGGACGCGACCTTGCAGAGCCAGATCGACACCGAGGCCAGGCTTCGCAGCGCCATGACCGGAAAGGCGCCCGACGGGCTTTGCGCGCGGCTCGGCTATCGTCCGGCCAGCGACGCAACGCCGATCATCGGCGGTGATGTGACCCAAGGCCTGTGCCCCGGCATGACTGCGCCCCAGCCCTTGCCGCAGATCACCGCGCGTGCCGCATCCACCTTGGCGGAACCGGCGGTGGTGGCTGACCCGCAGGCCCCTGCGGCCGAGTCGCCCCCTGCTTCCAAGCCCGTGCATCGGGCCGAACGGGCAGCCAGGCCCGCCTCGGTCGTCGCCCGCAGGCCCGCCGCGGCATCCCCGGCCGAAAAGCCGAAACCCGTCGAGATGATCCCCGCCAATGCCCGCTATGTCGAGATCGGCATCTATGCCGACGCGGCGAACGCCCTGGCGGCGCTGCGCCGCCTGTCCGGCCTGGGCTATCGCACGGCGCAACGCGATCAGAAACTGGGGGACAAGCTGGGCAAGGCGATTCTCGCGGGGCCGTTCGCGGACCGGCAGGCACTGGTCGCGGCGCTCGCGCGGCTGCGGGCCAACGGTTATCCCCGCGCGGTGGCGCGCTGATCGGCAGACATGCGAAGGGGGCGCGAACGCCCCCGGAAAATCCTGTGCTGGTCTGGTGTGTCAGGCCGCGCGGCGGGTGTTGTCCACGACAACGCGGGGCGCTTCCTCGCGGGTGAAATACCCGAACATCTGGTCCAGCACGGCATCGGCTTCGGCCTGCAACTTGCGGGCGGCGATGCTGAGGGGTTGTACGGTGTTCTGTGCCATTGTCCTGTCTTTCGGGTCGGAGTGATCCTCCCGCAATGGAACATAGGGACCGGGTCCGGCGCTGTCTATTGCTGCGACGCAGCGTCAACCGGACTTGCAATGCTGCCATGCAGCAAGCGCATCACCCCAACGTCACCATACGATGCTTCTTTTTGCCGATAGACACTTTCAGCCCGTTCCCGATCAGCAACTGATTAACAGTCAACTGCGGATCGCTGACCGCTTCGTTGTTCAGGCGCAGGCCGCCCTCGGCGATCAGCCGCTTCGCCTCCTTGCCCGAGGGCGTGATGCCGGTCTGCACCAGAAGCTGGACCACCGACAGCCCGTTGCCCAGTACGCTGGCGGGCAGGACCGCGACCTCCAGGTCGCCGCCCGCGCCGCCCTGCTCGAACACCTCGCGCGCGGTGGCCTCGGCGCTTGCGGCGGCTTGCGTGCCGTGCAGCAGGGTCGTCACCTCGTTGGCCAGGCGCACCTTTGCCGCGTTGATCTCGGACCCTTGAAGCGCGCCCAGACGGTCGCATTCCTCGACCGGCAGTTCGGTATACAGCTTCAGGAACCGGCCCACATCGGCATCGGTGGTGTTGCGCCAGAACTGCCAGAACTCATAGGGCGACAGCATCGCCCCGTTCAGCCAGACAGCACCCCCGGCCGACTTGCCCATCTTGCGCCCGTCGCTGGTCGTCAGCAGCGGCGAGGTCAGCCCCCAGATCACCGCGTCATCGACCCGCCGCGTCAGGTCGATGCCGTTGACGATATTGCCCCACTGATCCGATCCGCCCATCTGCAACCGGCAATCATAACGGCGGTGCAGTTCGAGGAAATCATAGGCTTGCAGGATCATGTAGTTGAATTCCAGGAAGGACAGCGACTGTTCGCGGTCCAGCCGGGACTTGACGGATTCGAAGGACAGCATCCGGTTGACGCTGAAATGCCGGCCGATGTCGCGCAGGAATTCCAGATAATTCAGCCCGTCCAGCCATTCGGCATTGTTCAGCATCAGCGCGCCGTCGCCGCCATAGGACAGATAGCGCGCAAAGACCTGCTGCATCCCGTCGATATTGGCCTGGATCGCGGCCTCGTCCAGCAGCGGGCGCTCCTCGGACCGGAACGAGGGATCGCCCACCTTGGTCGTGCCGCCGCCCATCAGCGTGATGGGCCGGTTGCCGGTCTTCTGGAACCAGCGCAGCATCATGATGTTCAGCAGGTGCCCCACATGCAGCGACGCCGCCGTCGCGTCATAGCCGATATAGGCGGTGACCGGCCCGTCCAGCAGCGCCTGATCCAGCGCCGCATAGTCGGTGCAGTCGGCGACATAGCCGCGCTCGATCATCACGCGCAGGAAATCGGACTTGGGGCTGTAGGTCATCGGCTTTTTCCTTCTGGTCGGCGGGGATATACCGGCTGAGGCAGCCAAGGGAAAGCGCGATGATCCGGGTTCTGGGAATGATGTCGGGCACGTCGATGGACGGGGTGGACGCGGCGATGATCGAAACCGACGGGGTGCGGATCGCGGGCTTCGGGCGCAGCGGCTTTCGCGCCTATTCCGACAACGAATCCGCCGTCCTGCACGCGGCGCTTGGCCGTTGGCCGGGCGAGCCGGGCGTGGCCGAGGCCGCGGATCTGTCGGTCCGAAACCATGCCGCGATGGCCGCCGATTTCCCCGAGGCCGAAATGATCGGCTATCATGGCCAGACGCTGGCCCATGAGCCGCAGGGCAGAGGCACCCACCAGGCGGGCGACGGGGCGGCCCTGGCGCGCGTGGCGGGGCGTCCGGTGGTCTGGGATTTCCGCCGCGAGGATGTGCGGCAGGGCGGCGAAGGCGCGCCGCTGGCGCCCTTCTTCCATTGGGCCTGCGCGGGCTGGGCCGCGGGGCAGGGCCGCTTGCCCGCCCGGCCGGTGGCCTTCCTGAACCTGGGCGGCGTCGGCAACATCACCTGGGTCGATCCGACCGCCTCCGCACCCGAGGCGCCGGGCGCCTGCCTGGCCTTCGACACCGGCCCCGCCAATGCCCCGATCAACGACCTGATGCGGCGGCGCCTGCGGCAAACCCACGACCGCGACGGCGTCTTGGCCGCGACGGGCCGGGTGGATGACGGCGTGGTGGCCGAGTTCCTGCGCCATCCCTGGTTCGACCGCCCGCCGCCGAAATCGCTGGATCGCGACCAGTTCGGGGGCCTTGCCGCCGCCGTCGCACCGCTGGCGGACGCGGATGCCGCTGCCACACTGGTCGCGGCGCTTGCGGGGGCGGTCGCGGCAGGGATGCGCTGGATGCCGACCGTTCCTGCCACGGTGCTGGTCTGCGGCGGCGGGCGGCGCAACCCCGCGATCATGGCGCGGCTGTCGAAGGTATTGCCCTGCAATGTGCAGCCGGTCGAGGCGGCCGGCCTGAACGGCGACATGTTGGAGGCCCAGGCCTTCGGCTGGCTGGCGGCGCGGGTGATGCGCGGGTGGCCCACCTCGGGTCCGGCGACGACCGGGGTCGCGGAACCCTGCTGCGGGGGGCGGATCAGTTATCCTCGCGCGCGTGGCGATTTTTCGTGACGCGCCCTTGACGGGGGGCTGCGGTCTGCGTAAACCGCCCCTCACCCCGAAGGGCGATCTGTCGGGGTGGTGAGTGTGCGGTTGTAGCTCAGTTGGTTAGAGTACCGGCCTGTCACGCCGGGGGTCGCGGGTTCGAGCCCCGTCAACCGCGCCACACACACCATCGCCCAGGATAATGCGCGGTTGTAGCTCAGTTGGTTAGAGTACCGGCCTGTCACGCCGGGGGTCGCGGGTTCGAGCCCCGTCAACCGCGCCATTTCCCCCATTTCGGATCTAACGTCCGCTTTCCATATTAGCTATGACGCAATCCCACGGCAGGGGATGAAGGCGAATGGATACGGCAATGACGGACCTCGACGATGCAACGGCGCTGATCGGGCGCATGGGCGAAGCCGCGCGGGCGGCTGCGATCGACCTTGCCCAGGCATCGGCCGAACGCAAGCACGCGGCCCTGATCGGCGCGGCCGAGGCGCTGCGCCTGCGCCAGGCCGAGATCCTGGCCGCGAACGACAAGGACATGCAGTTCGGCCGCGACAAGGGCCTGGCCGATTCGATGCTGGACCGGCTGCGGCTGGATCCCGACCGCCTGCGCGGGATCGAGGACGGCTTGCGCGCGGTGGCCGAACAGCGCGACCCGGTGGGCGAGGTGGTGGCCGAATGGGACCGCCCCAACGGGCTGCATATCCAGCGGGTCCGCACCCCCATCGGCGTGATCGGCGTGATCTATGAAAGCCGCCCCAACGTGACGGCGGATGCGGGCGCCCTGGCGCTGAAATCCGGCAACGCGGTGATCCTGCGCGGCGGGTCGGAAAGCCTGCATTCCAGCCAGGCCATCCATGCCTGCATGGTCCAGGGCCTGCGCCAGACGAACCTGCCCGAGGCCGCGATCCAGCTTGTCCCGACCCGCGACCGCGCCGCCGTGACCGCGATGTTGCAGGCGCAGGGGCTGATCGACGTGATCATCCCGCGCGGCGGCAAGGGCCTGGTCGGGCTGGTGCAGCAGCAGGCGCGGGTGCCGGTCTTTGCGCATCTGGAGGGCATCTGCCACATCTATGTCGACCGCGACGCCGATCCCGACAAGGCGCGCCGCGTGCTGCTGAACGCCAAGACCCGTCGCACCGGCATCTGCGGCGCCGCCGAATGTCTGCTGATCGACCGGGGCTATTACGCCAAGCATGGCTCTGCCCTGGTCCAGGCCCTGCTGGATGCGGGGGTCGAGGTTCGCGCGGACGGCGATCTGGCGGCCATTCCCGGCACCGTCGCGGCCCAGCCGGACGATTTCGGGCGCGAATTCCTGGACATGATCATGGCCGCCAAGCTGGTCGACGGCGTGGATGGGGCCATCGCGCATATCCGCCGCTATGGCAGCCAGCACACCGAATCGATCCTGACCGAAAACGACGCGACGGCGCGGCGGTTCTTTGCCGGGCTGGACAGCGCGATCCTGATGCACAACGCCTCGACCCAGTTCGCCGATGGCGGGGAATTCGGGATGGGCGCGGAAATCGGCATCGCTACCGGCAAGATGCACGCGCGCGGCCCGGTCGGGGCCGAGCAGCTGACCAGCTTCAAATACCTGGTGCGGGGCGACGGGACGGTCCGGGCCTGATCCGTCCGCCGGGGATCAGAACGCGATCTCGGCCCCCTTGTCGTCCAGATCCCAGCTTGGCTGGCGGTGTGCGGCGGCAAGGGCCTGGGCCAGAAGGGCGAAGTGAACCTCGGACGGGGCAGGGGGGCGGGGGGCGTCGCCGCCCAGCCAGGCCCACAGCGCCGCATCCTGCTTGACCCGGTCGGCCTGTCCCACCAGCCGCCAGCGGCCCCCGTCATGCAGCACGGTGATCGCGCCGCCCCAGGGCAGCGCGCTTTCCAGGCACATGATCGCCAGCATGATCATGCGCAGTTCCACGCGGGCGAAGTCGCCCTCGGCCTCAAGGACGATGCGCAACCGGCCCTGGCTTGCAATGCCGTCCAGAAGCTGCGCCAGGCCCGCGCGCGACATGCGCTGTTCGCCCTGGACCTGGCCGAAGGCCACGCGGAACAGCTGGATCCGCGACCGTGCCGCCGCCACCGATTCCGCGATCAGCTTCAGTTCGGGGCTGGCGCCGATGCCCGGAAATTCCGGCGACATCTCCAGCAGTTCGACCCCGTTGCCGATGGCGCCCAGCGGCGAGACGAGGTCATGGCACAGCCGCGATCCCAGCAGGTGCGCAAGCTCTGCCTGCGTGATGCGCGTTGTATCCAGGGTCATGCGGCATTACCTTTCAGCACGTCACCAAGGGGGCTGCCGTGAACGAGATCCTGGAACCCGGCATGATCGTCCGCCATCCCGGCGCGCCCGAATGGGGCGAGGGCCAGGTGCAGTCGCGCATCGGCGACCGGATCACGGTCAACTTCGCCGAGGCCGGAAAGCAGGTCATAGACGGCAGGCGGGTTTCGCTGGATATCGTCTGGTCGCACGGCAACTGAGTGGTTCATGCCGCAACGATTGCAACCTTTGATTGTGTTTTGCAAGCAAACCTGCGCCCGGCATGTGGCGTTCAGGTCAATCTGCTGCATCATTGCAATACCCCCCGCGCCCGCCTAGACAGGACCGCGATGCCCATGTCCGCCGCCGCCCGCACCCGATCCGATCCGTCGTTCTTCGACATCCGCCTGGCGGTGTCGGAGCAGGATCTTCTGGCTGCGCAGCGCCTGCGCTATCGCGTGTTTATCGAGGAACTGGGCGGCGACGGCCCCCTGGTGGATCATGACCTGCGGCTGGAACGCGACGCTTTCGATCCGGTCGTGGATCACCTGTGCCTGATCGACAACCGCCGGTCGCCGGACGATCTGGATCATGTCGTCGGTGTCTATCGCCTGCTGCGGGGGGACGTGGCGGCGGGGTTCGGGCGGTTCTACTGCGATTCCGAATACGACCTGACGCCGCTGCGCGCCTGCGGGCGCCCGGTGCTGGAACTGGGCCGGTCCTGCGTCGATCCAGCCTGCCGGGGCGGGTCGGGGATGTTCCTGCTGTGGAACGCGCTTGCCGATTACGTCTTGGATCACGGGATCCAGATCCTGTTCGGCGTCGCCAGCTTTCACGGCACCGACACCGCCATGCTGGCGCCCTCGCTCAGCTGGCTGCACCATCACCACCTGGCCCCCGCCGACCTGCGCCCCCGCGCCCGGCCCGAGGGATTTCACCGCATGGACCTGATCCCCGCCGACCGCCTGGACCGGCGCGAGGCGCTGATCGGGATGCCCGCGCTGATCAAGGCCTATCTGCGCCTGGGCGGCATGGTGGGCGAGGGGGCGTTCATCGACCGCGCCTTCAATACCACCGATGTGTTCCTGCTGATGGACACCGCCGCGATGTCGGACAAGCACCGGCAGTTCTATGAAAGCCGCTGGCAGCCGCAATGAGCCCGGCGCCGCGCGTTGATCCCGGACGGACCCAGGCGACCTGGCGCGATTCCGCGCCGCCGCCCCTGGCCCGGCCTCGGGGCCTGCGCGACTGGCTGCGCGTCGCGCGGCGCGGAATGGGCGCGATCCTGGTCCTGCTGGCGGGGGTGCTGCTGATCCTGCCCCTGCGCGGGGTCGAGTGTCTGGTTCACGGCCGCCGCCGCCCCTGGACGGGACCGCATGTGCAGGCGGTCTGCCGTCTGGTGCTGGCCTGCATCGGCATCCGCTGGCGGCGGCAGGGTGTGCCGATGCGCGGCCCCGGCGCGGTGGTGGCGAACCATTCAAGCTGGCTGGACATCCTGGTCCTGAACGCCGCCATGCCGGTGTTCTTCGTCAGCAAGGCCGAGGTTGCAGGCTGGCCGGGCATCAACATTCTGACCCGCGTCACCGACACGCATTTCGTTGTCCGCGATCCCCGGCTGGCGCAGGCGCAGGCCGCCGAGTTCGCGGCGCGGGTCCGGGCAGGCCACCGGCTGCTGTTCTTCCCCGAGGGTACCTCGACCGATGGGCGGCGGCTGCTGCCCTTCAAGCCGACCCTGTTCCAGGGGTTCCTGGATCCGGCGCTGCCCGCCGGGCTGGCGATCCAGCCGGTCAGCGCGGTCTATCACGCGCCGCCGGGCGCGGAGCCGCGCTTTTACGGCTGGTGGGGCGACATGGATCTGGGGCCGCATCTGCTGGCGGTGCTGGCCGCGCGGCGGCAGGGGCGGGTGATGGTCGTCCTGCATGATCCTGTCCCTGTGGCCGGGCAGACGCGCAAAACCCTGGCCTTGGCCTGCGAAGACGCCGTGCGTCGCGGCCTGAACGCTTGATCGGGCGGGTATTTGGTCCTTATTTGGTAGGATGACCATTCGCAGCCCCAAGGGATCTGCCATGACCCGCTTCGCCGCGCCCATCGCCGAACAGATCTGGGACATGAAATACCGCCTGAAGGACGCCGAGGGCCGACCCCTGGACGCCACGGTCGAGGACAGCTGGCGCCGCGTCGCCCGCGATCTGGCCAAGGTCGAATCAGATCCTGCTGTGTGGGAGGACCGTTTCTATGCTGCGCTCGAGGATTTCCGCTTTCTGCCCGCGGGGCGCATTCTGGCCGGCGCGGGCACCGGGCGCAGCGTCACCCTGTTCAACTGCTTCGTCATGGGCACCATCCCCGACAGCATGGAGGGGATCTTCCAGGCGCTGAAGGAAGCCGCCCTGACCATGCAGCAGGGCGGCGGCATCGGCTATGATTTCAGCACCATCCGTCCCAAGGGGGCCGAGGTGCGGGGCGTGGCGGCGGACGCCTCGGGGCCGCTGTCCTTCATGGACGTGTGGGATTCGATGTGCCGCACGATCATGTCTGCGGGCAGCCGCCGGGGCGCGATGATGGCCACCATGCTCTGCAACCACCCCGACATCGAGGATTTCATCGCCGCCAAGCAGGACAGCGCCCGGCTGCGAATGTTCAACCTGTCGGTGCTGGTGACGGACGCCTTCATGGAGGCCGTGAAGACCGACGGTCCGTGGGAACTGGTCTTCGGCGGCACGGTCTATCGCACGGTCCCCGCGCAGGATCTGTGGAACCGGATCATGCGGGCGACCTATGATTATGCCGAACCCGGCGTGATCTTCATCGACCGCATCAACCGGCAGAACAACCTGCATTATGCGGAAACCATCGCCGCCACCAATCCCTGCGGCGAACAGCCTCTGCCGCCCTATGGCGCCTGCCTGCTGGGGTCGGTGAACCTGACCCGGCTGGTGTCCGAGCCGTTCACGCCGCAGGCCCGCCTGGACATGGCGGCGCTTGACGATCTGGTCCGCGTGGCCGTGCGGATGATGGACAATGTGGTCGATGCGTCGAAATTTCCCCTGCCGCAGCAGGCCGACGAGGCGCGGAACAAGCGCCGCATCGGCCTGGGCGTGACGGGGCTGGCCGACGCTTTGCTGATGCTGGGCCTGCGCTATGGCGCGCCGGATGCGGTGGAACAGACGCGGGCCTGGATGAAGGCCATTGCCCGTTCGGCCTATCTGGCATCTGCCGACCTGGCGCGGGAAAAGGGCACCTTTCCGCTGTTCGACCGCGATGCCTTCCTGGCCTCGGGTTTCATGCGGCGGATGGATGCGGATGTGCGCGATGCGGTGGCCCGGCACGGCATCCGCAACGCGCTGCTGACCAGCATCGCGCCGACCGGGACGATCAGCCTCTATGCAGGGAACGTGTCCAGCGGGATCGAGCCGGTCTTCGCCCATGCCTATACGCGCAAGGTTCTGCAAAGGGACGGCAGCCGGACCGAGGAGGAGGTGACAGATTACGCCGTCCAGATGTGGCGCGACCTGCATGGCGACGCGCCCTTGCCCGATCATTTCGTCAACGCCCAGACTCTGGCACCCCAGGATCACGTCGCCATGCAGGCGGCGGCGCAGGAGTGGGTGGACAGCAGCATTTCCAAGACCATCAACTGCCCGGCGGATATGTCCTTCCAGGACTTCAAGGATGTGTATCTGTCCGCGTGGGATCTGGGCTGCAAGGGTTGCACCACCTATCGCCCGAATGCGGTGACCGGATCGGTGCTGTCGGTCAGCGAGGCGGCCGAGGCCGTGCCGCAGGTCGATACCGGCGCCGATGTGGTCTATCTGACCCAGCCGCTGGACCGTCCTGTCGCCCTGGAAGGCGCGACCTACAAGCTGAAGTGGCCCGCCAGCGAACATGCGATCTACATCACCATCAACGACATCGTCCAGTCGGGCCACCGCCGCCCCTTCGAGATCTTCATCAACTCCAAGAACATGGAGCATTTCGCCTGGACCGTCGCCCTGACGCGGATGATTTCGGCGGTGTTCCGGCGCGGCGGCGACGTGTCCTTCGTGGTCGAGGAGCTGAAAGCCGTCTTCGACCCGCGCGGCGGCGCCTGGATGGACGGGCGTTATGTGCCCTCGATCCTGGCGGCCATCGGCGGGGTGATCGAACGCCATATGGTTGCCATCGGCTTTCTGGCGGGCGAGGGCCTGGGCCTGAAATCCGACCCGCAGGTCGAGGCTTTGGCCATGGGCGAACGCCCGCTGGGCCCAGCCTGCCCGAACTGCGGCCAATACGGAATGCGCATGAACGAAGGCTGCATGACCTGCCCGAACTGCGGCCATTCGAAATGCGGCTAGTCGACAGCACAGTGATTGGTGTGTGCTGACAGCCAAAACTTTTCCTTTTGCCGGCCATAATTTTTCCCTTCGCTAGGCAAAAGTTTTCCTTCGGCTGGGAGAGGAAAAGTTATGGCTTGCAGCACGTATTGGGGAGCCGTTTTTTCGACTTCGTGCAGCAACTCCTTGCTCTACGCCGTCCCTTAAGCATGATCGATTCAGCACACGAGAGACGTGCGGTAGGATCCAACGACAAGGCGAAGAATGCGCTATCTTAGCATCAGGAGACAAATCGAAGGCGCACTGCCAACTGTCATCGAGCTGCTTCGGGCGAAAGATGAAGATGATGCTTTGCGTGTCATCACGCAGGCCGAAATCGATCTCCAACAAACCGGCATAGACAGCTGGAACGGCGGAACGGAACTATGGACCATTTATATAAGGCTTCCCGTATCCGTCTTTGTTTCGATCGAAACGCTCCGGCAAGAAATAGCGGATGTAATTAACAGAAACATCCAGCTTGTGTTCGGAAAGGATGAAGGGTTCTGGGTTCATGCCGAGATAACTCTCCTCCGGACTGCCCAGAACAGCTCGAAGGTTGCTGACGGAAAGATTGGCCCACGGACCAGGGCTGCCCTCCTAGACGAGATGCGGGCGCGCGGCACCATCTGGTTCGGGGCGCTGGACGAGATCGCATTCCTCAGTCGCATCTATGACCTGACCACCATGCCCTCGCGCGATAGCCGATACGAAACGGCTGAAGGGGACATCTGGCAGCATTGTATCAACAATGATGACTGGCCTCTGGACTGGATCTATAGCGATCCGCGCTTCAGGCTTTACGCCACGGATCAGGAAACGTTGCTGAAGTTCATCTGCGAGGTCGTCCATCCGATCGTGCGAACGGATGCTGAAGAGCAGGCCGCGCTGGTCCAGGCGTTCAACGGACACCTAACGGGAGACGGGTGGGAACTTGTCGAAGACACGGTGCTTGCTGGCCGGCCCGTCTTCGAAGCCCAGCGGAAGGTTCATGCCCTCGGGATGCCTCTCCAGCGTATCAAAGCGGTCGCCGCTACCCTGAATTCGGAAACGCTGTATGAGGATCTCCGCAGACTTGAACGCATAGGTGACAGCGAGCCTGGCGAGGCGATTGCCCTAGCCAAGGAAATCGTGGAAAGCTGTTGCAAGCTCATCCTGGATGACCGCAAGGTTGAGTATTCCAGCAAGGCTGAAATTCCTGATCTGCTGAAGCTCCTGCGCAAGGAGCTAAAGATCATGCCCGAAGGGATTGAGGATACCACTAAAGGCGCTTCGGAAATTCGTGACATCCTGACCAGCTTGGGCAGGATCGCCCATTCTCTGGCACCGCTCAGGAACGCCTATGGCAAGGGGCATGGACGCGGGAGAGGCTTCAAGGGGCTGCAGCCGCGGCATGCCCGGTTGGCGATAGGTGCGGCAAGCACTTTCGTAGACTTCGTGCTTGATCGTCATTCAAGTCAGTAACGTCTGGTGCCGGTTCGATCGGAGGTGCCGGCAGGACTTCGGGGCTGACAATCTATTGGGCACCTCGATTTTTGACCTTTTCCGGTCGCGGGTCGCGGGCTCGGCGGCTTGAAATGGGCGTGATGCCACCCGTCAGTGCCCTTGTGCGCTACGGGGTCTTTGATGCTTTGCCTGTCGCGCGCGGCGTTTCGTGCCGCACGACTTGATTTCCGCGCCCCTGGGTTAGCCCGGGCACGGGTTCAGGCGGCTCAGCTGGCCGAGGCGGCGCATGTTGTAAGCGAGGTTCTTCATCCCGATCTTCGCCTTCGCCCGCACCATGCCGATCGTGCGCACCAGCGTGCCGCCCATGTCATTGGTCTGCGCGCCGAAGACATGCTCGACCCGGGCACGCACCGAGGATTTGGTCCGGTTGCTGCTTTTGGCCTGCTCGGTCAGCGGCTTGCCGCGCTTGCCCTTGCGGTGGATGTGGCTCTTCAGCTTCATGCCGCGCAGCTTGGCTTCCATCTCCTCGGACCGATAGGCCGGATCGGCCCAGACCCCCGCGCCGGTATTGCCCCGCGTCAGCAGGTGGTCCACCGCTTGGCTGTCATGCAGGGCGGCATCGCTGACATGGTAACGTCTTACCAGCTTGTGCTTCCTGTCCATGCTCACATGGTTCTTGTAGCCATAGTGGGATTTACCGTGCTTCTTGGTCCAGCGGGCATCAACGTCCTTCTGTGACCGCTTGGCCGGTTTGTCGGACCAGCCCTCGGGCACCTCACCGCTCTTGATCGCCTTGTTTTCCTCGCGCGTGTTGTGGTTCTTCGGCACCGGGACGATGGAGGCATCCAGGATCTGCCCTCCCCGCGCGATGTAACCCCGGCGCGCCAGATAGCCGTCGAACTGCTTGAACAGCGCCTCCACCAGGCCCGCCTGCGCCAGCGCTTCGCGATAAAGCCACACCGTCTTGGCATCGGGCACCCGGTCCTCAAGCCCTAGGCCGAGGAACCGCATGAATGACAAACGGTCGCGCACCTGATACTCGATCTGGTCGTCGGACAGGTTGTAGAGCGCGCCCAGGACCAGTGTCTTGAACATCAGAACGGCGTCCATCGGCTTGCGCCCGGCGCGCGACTTCCGCTCCGCATCTGGCTTGCGCCAAACCCGCTCCAGCGTCGGGCGGAACTCCTCCCACGGCACAACGGCGTCAATCTCGACCAAGGGGTCCTTCTTGGCATCCAGGCTCGCATAGCGGTCCGAAAGATCGAAGAAACCCATCTGTGCCATCGTTACGCCCAAGCAGCCGATCACCCCCCGTTCATACCGCAGCAACTCGGGCCGGGCAATTTTTCGAGGTGCCC
>NZ_JBQEOI010000021.1:0-52141 GCF_052045125.1 Paracoccus sp. 22332 | reverse complement strand
ATTGCCGTCGGTCAGGGTCACGTCCACATCATAGGGCACACCCGCGTCTTCGGCCCGGTTGACATAGGTCTTGCCTTTCGACCCATCCGGCCAGGACCAGTCGAAAGTCGGCTCGGACCCCGCGATCAGGCTCAGCGGTGGCGGCAGATGCAGCGTCATCGTCTGACCCACAGCCGGGGTGCCGGCAATGTAGGGATCGCGCAGCAGGACAGGACCGGATGCCAGCGGCGCGAAGTCGATCTCCCACTCGCCCATCATCTCCGCAGGCGCGGTCGGGCTAGCCAGGGCCAGGGTCTCGGGTTCCGACGCCGCGTCCACGTTGGCGATGGCGAAGATGCTGGTAGGGGTGACGATCAGATCGGCGGGTGCCGGGCTGACTTCGAAGGTCCAGGGGGTGGACGCATAGCCTGCTGCCGCCGCCGCGATGATCAACGCACCGGCTGCGACCGGCGTGAAGGTCCAATCGTTCGTCTGGCCGACCCGCGTGGCCGTGATCGCCGTCTGCCCTTGGGCGATGGTCGGAGGGCCGTCGATAGGGGCGTTGAAGGTGACGCTGGCGGACTGGCCCGCCACCAGCGGGTTGGGGGTGATGGTGGCTTGGAGGATCGGTGCGGTGATCGTCAGGCTGGCGACCGCCGTCGCGTCGGGATCCACGCCATTGCTGGCCGTCCAAACCGCCTCGTAGACACCGGGCGCCGCGTCGGCGATCCGTCCGTCCTCGACCTCATCCAGAACGCTCGCGCCATCGCGCGTCAGGCTGGTCAGGACCACCTGGGGATCCGGCTGCCCTGCGGTGACGGTGGGCGGCACCAGCACCAGGTCGCCATCGACCAGATCAAGCGCCCCGCCCGAGAGCGCGGGCGCCACCTCAGGTTCCGGGTCCACAGGGCCGACCGGCAGCAGTGGACCATCGACCCGCGACCCGTCGGCCATGATCTTGATCAGCCTGCCGCCCTCGATGTCCAGGTCGATCACCGGCAGCGGCAGGTCCGCCAGAGCCGCCTCGACTGCAGCTCCGGCAGCCGATCCGGCCTGGGACGCGAATCCAGAAGCCTGACCAAGAACAGCCTGCATTTCGGCAAGCGCAGAAGCGATTGCATTCTGATCTTCAGGTGCAAGGTTTGCGGTCAAACCCTCTACCCGCGTCGTCCCGCCGTCCGTCATCGTGATGATGATGCCGCCGTTATCGGCGTCCGCCACCATGCTCGCGATACCCACGCCCCGCTCGCCCTTTGCCGGGATGCGGGCGGCCGCGCGATTGACGTCTACCAGGATCGCGATCAGGTCTGCGGGAACACCCGCATCGCGCCATTTTTTTACGTCGAAGGCCATGTTTGTCCCCGATGAAAAAGAAAAAGGCGCCCGTTTGGGCGCCCGATGGTCTTTTCGGCAGTTTCCGTCAGGCCACCTCGGGCCAGCCGTTCGGCCAGGCCTCGCCTGGCTCCCATGCCATGTCGAGCCACGGCGCCCAGGTCGCGCAGACCAGCGGCACGCCGGATGCGTCGATCTCGTCCTGCACATGCGCCCACCAATCGCGACGGGACCGGATGCCTGGATGCCTCGCCTCAGCCGCAGGCAGCCCATCATGCCACGAGCATTCCGTCAGCGCGATCCTGTGGTCCGGGTAACGGTCGGCTGCGCAGCGCAGCACATCGCGCAGCGGGGCGTCCGACCAGCACGCATGATGATTGATCCCGATCACCTCGATAGCCGGGCCGAACAGCCTCACCAGCCGGTCTGTCGCCCACCAGACATCATCATCACAGACGTGCGCCGGATCGCAGGTCCAGAACCGCAGATCGGGGTTGATCGCCAGGGCCGCCCCCATCATGGCGGCTGCCTGCATGGTCGCGTCCTCTCGGGATTGCCCGGACAGGCCCGGCCCAACGCTCGGCTCATTGACCGCGATCAGCCGGTCACGCGGCCCCAGGATGCCTGCCAGCCGCTGCACGTGGCCAATCGGATCGCCCGGCTGATCGAAATGGACGGCCGACCAGACGATCAGCGCATTCGGTACCTCGGCCCGCGCGCAGGACCAGCGTTCTAGCGGGTCGAACCGCTCGGGCAGCGTGTCCCGGAAGCCCTGCGCACCCTGGGCAATGGCGGCGGCATAATGCCGGGCCATGCCCATGCCCGGGACGTGTCGCGTCTGGATCAGCGTGTCCACGCCGTTCCAATGTAGCCGGGCGCCCTCGAAGCCCGCGAACAGGGGTGGTGTCATTCGGCGGGAGCGTTCAGCCGATCCGGCACGAAATAGCCGATCAGCATGGCCGCCAGGAAGCCCACCAGGGCGGACATTCCAGGCCCAGCAAGCGAAGGGGCCGCAGTCGTCATGACCTCGCCCCATGCTGCCTGCACGACCGAGGCGATACCGCCCCCGGCCAGGAGTTTGTTCGTGGGTAGGGCGGACAGTTGTTTCGCGAGCATGTCAGGTCTCCAGGTTAAGCGCGGCGATCTCGTCGCGGGCGCGGTTGAAGGCGGAAAGGGCTGCTTGGGTGCGAGGACCGTCGATGCCGTCGATCCTGCCGGTGTAGAGGCCGATGGCTGCGAGGGCCCGTTGCAGGCGGTGCAGGGGCGTTTCGGCATCTTCTCGGCCCATCAGCGCCAGGATGTCCGATTGGAAAAGCCGCTTGGCCGGTTTCCAGATAACCTTGCCGGTGCTGCTGACCTGCCAGACAGTGGCCTTTGCCTTGCCGTAATCGCCGGTCAGGAAAAGGTCGCGCTCGGCGGTTCGACGTCCGATGATCTCCGCAGGCTTTCGCCAGTTCGCCAGCATTGAAGCGGCGGCATCAGCCTTTTGCCCGCGCTTCCACAGGTTCACCCAAGCTGCCCTGCCGATGGCCCCAGTGTTGAAATGGAAGCTGACCGCCGCGTCGAATTCATGCTGGGCCGTCGGTGTGCGGCCCAGCGCGTTCAACACGTCTGCCTCGTAGCGCGCCAGATCGCGCCGAAACACGGCGAACACCTCGCGCAGAACAGTGTCCAGATCGGCTGGCATCCCGCGCGGCATGGTTGCCGGGATGGGCGGGCCAGCAGCAGCCGTGTGCCCGATCCCGAACGTCCAGACGCCGACACTATCCCGATACGGCGCGGGCACGATGCCTTCGTGCGCGACCAGGAAGGCCACGCCCTTGTCAGAGGTTTGCATGATGGCTCCATGAAAAAGCCCGCCGCAGGTGGTGACCTGGGCGGGTGGAAATCAGTGTTTCCGTCAGCTATTTCTGGGCGGATCGGCGCTGACCTGACGCCGAGGAAATCAGTATCCGGGATCAGGGTGGCGCCTGCCGGTGATCGGCGGGTAGGCCTGCATCGCCCGCCAGCGCAGATGCACGTCCTCGCAATGCACGGGATCGCGCCATACGATCTGCATGGCGTCGATGAAGGCCTGCCACGCCAAGCGCCAAGCCCTGCTGCACAGAGGTTCGTCAGATCGCCCGCCGAGAAAGCCGTTCAAAGCGCAAGAGGTTCGCCATTGCCAGCCGGTCTCGGTCATTTCGGCAGTCCTCCGAACTCGCGCCGGATCCCCGCCACGGCATCCTGTAGTCGCTGCGCAGCTTCGATCCGGTCCAGTTGCTTCTTGATGTCCGACAAATCGTCGTCGGTCAGTTCTCGATGCCGCTCTGTTTTCTGAATAAGCCCCTCCAGCATCCGCCGAAGTTCAGTCAAGGTTTCCTTGACCTCGTTTGGCGCAGGGGGGCGATCAGGTGGTGGTGTCCCGTCGCTCTTACGATGTCCTTTGATCATCGCGAGGGCCGCACCACCTGCCAAACCGATGAAACCGAGACCCTGCCCAATTGCTGCCCAGTCTATCTGCATCGAGTCCGCCAAATCTTGATCTCGTGGCCGCAATCAAGCGCGGCGTTGTAGAAAGCAGCCCCGCAGAAACCGAGTGCGATGAAGATGTAGGTCGCAACGCCAGTACCCCATGGGTTCTGCTGGGCGATGCCTATGGTCAGCGCCAGAAATACCTGACTGTTGAGGAACAGGGCGAACAGCCTGGCAAATGGGGTCCACCAGCCTCTGCCGTTCACATGCAGGCTGATGAGGTGGATCACCCCGACCAAGGTGTAGACAATGCCCCAGAGCCACTCGGGCGCGAGTGCCAGCGCATCCTCAAAGCTAGGGCCAGCCATTGAATGCAGCGGCAGGCTGACCCACAGACCAAACCATAGCGTATAAAAGGCAAGAAGCCATTCCAGCTTGCGGTCCCGGTATCGGGTGAACCAAGCCCAACGGCTAAGCATTTGCGCCTCCCTGTGCCAAGCTGTCCGGGTGCGCGATCTCGACCTGGGTCAGAAAACCGGCACTCCGGGCCAAGGTGTGTGTCACCCCCGCGATCCGATACTTGCCATCGATGCCCGGGCGCGCGCCCACGATGATGCACGCTGCGTCCGGAACGGCAGACGGATCGCCCTCGATGGTGACGGACCCGGCGCCCCCTGCCCTCTTGCAGGCCTCGGCCTGTGCTTCTGCCTGCCGATTCGCATCATCCTTGTCATCGGCAGGGGGGGAAATCTTCAGAACGGCTTTACTGACAAGGCCCGTCTCGATCTCGACCTGATCCCACTTTCCCGTTGTGCGGTCGAAGTACGGCGCTGCGACCTTCCCATAGATCTTGCGCCCCAAGATCGGCGAGATGTCCCAGCCGTGCAGGTTGGCGCCGTATCGCCCGACAATCTGCGGGGCATATGCCGCACCGCGCCGGGCCATGACCGCGACATCGCGCTGGAGCCTGAAGTTTCCGCCGATCCGTTCGGCAAGCCGCTGGCCCATATGCAGAAAGCTTTCGTCCGACATGGCCCAGTATTTCAGCTTCACGCCCGCCAGTGTCGGATCGACCTGAACCGATGCCAGCCCGGCGAGCTTGGCCGCCTCGGAGAGGATCGTCTCGACCGTCGCATCATCCCAGTGCTTGCGTTTCCGATCCTTGGATGCGCCTGCGCTGTCGAAGCCCTTCGCTGTGATGGTGAGCAGACGCCCGACGGCGCGACCGCCGCTGGACCGGGGTTCATCGACGGTGCCTTCGAACACGATACGCAGGCCGGTATCCCGCCAGCCCATCGCAATCACAATCCCTGCGCCGATGCTCGGCATCGCGATCTGGCCGCCCGTGTCGTCCAGGATAAGGGATGCCGTGTCGCCTTCCGCGCCCGCGCGCAGCGAGACCGACGCCGACACCAGAAGCGGTGCCAGCGTCGACGTGATGTCCATTCCGTTGATCTGCACCGTGTAGGCCGCTTGTCTTGCCATGCCATCGTTCACCAGAGCCGTATCCGGCCTTGCGGCTCGGAGGGGGTTTCGTTTTCGCCAGAGACGGGGATCAGCACGACCGTTCCCGGTGCGATGAACGGCCCCTGCGCCGCGAGGCCGGGATTGATATCGAGGGTTCGCTCGACAACGCCTGGCATGGGTTTGCGAAAGCGCCTCCAGACCAGCAGTGGCAGCGTGATACCATCGCCGGTAACGACGATACTTTCCGTGTCCGCCATGGGCGCCCCGCTCAGAAGATGCTGTTGAAAACTTGCGTCAGGGACGAGAAGAAGGCCCCCGCCAAGGGGGCCGAAGTTCGGCGCAATGCTATATCGACCTCAATGACCCGCCCGACCCCGCCGGGATCGAGATACGATGACCGCTCGCTCACAGAATCGATCACGACCCATCCCATAAGGCCGCCGTCGCCCCGCATCATGTATTGCGGCTGACCGCTCCTGCGCATGAGCGAGAGGATGTTCAGCGTGCCCTCTCCCCCAAACTTTTCGGGGAAGAGGATGGCGCGGATCGACCAGCTTTCTTCGCCCTCCCCAGTGAATTCCAGGGGGGGCGCCGCGCCCAAGACCTGCTTGGCCACATGGCTGGCGGTGTGCGTCCGGGCGTATTCGGTCGCATTGAACGGCGCTACCTTGAACTGCACCGGCCCGATCATCATCAGCATTTTGTCACCCCACTTGCAGGTCGGCGAAGGCACCGCGCAGCGCGGCACCGGCCTCGGCTTCAAGCCTGCGCATCACCTCGCGGGCGATCCGGTCGGCATCGGCGGCCGTGACACCGGGGAAGGTCAGAGTCGGGTTGATCGTGATAGCTCCAATCGAAAGGCCGCCACCAGATCCGGTCGGGTGGATATAGCCCGAGCGATTTGCGGTAAACCGTTCCGGCCCTTCCTCGCCGACCAGATAGGTCGCACCGGCCGAGACGCGACCGCCTTTGGCGCGGGCGCCGTCGATCTGCTCGAATGCGCCCGTCTCGGGGTTATAAGTCCCGAGGTCCTGCTGCCCAGTTCTACCGCCAGACAATACGCCCATAAGACCGTCGCCCACGGCCGCGCGGAAATCCTCGCGAAGCTTTCCAGCCCAGGCGATTACCTTTGCCCAGCGATCCTTCATCCCGTCCCACAGGCTCTGGATCAGCGCCGCACCTGCCTCGTAGATGTCAGCTCCCATGGCGCGCACGCCAGCAACGATCTCGTCCAGCTTGGAGATGATGTTGCGCGTGATCTCCGCCGCGCGGGCGCTGATCTCCGCCGCCTCGGCATCCGTCAGGATCTCTCGCGAGAACAGCCTGCCACCGAAAGCCCGGACCGCATTGGCCGCATCATCGATGCCTTGGGAGATGGGCCGCCATGCATCGGCGAACCGGCGCAGGATCGGACCGAGAGGCTCGGCCCATTCTCGGATCTTCTCCATTTCCGGGCGCAATCGCTCTGAAATGGCCCGACCCACACCATCCGCGATGGCCGCGATCCGATCCCAATATTTCCAGGCCGCGCCGAGGGCGGCAACGGCCGCCGCGATAGCGATCCAGACAGGCGCGGATATCGCACCGATGGCGGTAACGACCGCTCCAACCGCCGGCGCCGCCAGCCGCAGGCCGGGGGTGGCCCCCGCCATACCGCGCAGGGCAGCGCCCATCCGATCCCAACGGGTAAGGGTCGCCCCTTGCATTGCGGCCAACGAGGCCTGTAGCGCGGTCGAGGCCACCCCTGCGCCCCGAATGCCTGCCGCGGTGCCGGCGATCCTGACAAGGGCCAGATGGGCAAGGTTCAGCGCCCCGGACTGACCAAGCAGACCGACGAATCGCAGCCCAGCCAGAGCACCCCGGAAGGCGATGAGCGCGCCGACGGACAGCATGAGGTTGGACACGAGTTGAGGGTGCGCGTCCACGAATGCTGTTAGCTTTTCGACCACAGGCGCAATGGCATCCATCATGTCCGTCAGGACGGGGATCAGAGCCGATCCGATCGTCACCTTCAGGGCATGCATGCGGTTGTTGAAGATCTTGACCGCATTGTCGAAGGTCTTCGACCTGACCTGAAATTCTTTGAAAGACGAACCGGCATAGCTCGCCTCGTCGGCAACCATGGCGACGCTTTCGCGGATCAGGTCGAGGTTGGTCAGCAGCGGGCCCAAGGCGCGCGCCTCGTCGCCGAACAGATCGGACGACACGGCGGCCTGAACCTCCTTCGGCAGGGCGGCAATACGCTCCATCACGTCGATGGTTGTGCCGACCGCGTCGTCCTGCATCCGGCGCGCAACCTCGGCGCTGTTGAGACCAAGGCGCGACATGGCGGCGGATTGCCGCTTCGTGGCGCTTTCCCCTCTGGTCAGGGCGCGACCCATGTTCATGAAGCTGGTTGCCGCGACTTCCGATTGCGCGCCCGCCGAGATCATCGCCGATCCGAATGCCGCAACCTCCTGCCCGGTGAAACCGAACTGCTTGCCCTGGGCCCCGACCCGCCGCACCACATCCAGCACTTCATCCGCACCAGACGCCTGAGCATTGGAAAGGTGGTTCATGGCATCGGCCAGCAAAACCGCCTCGTCGATGGTCAGGTTGAGACCAGTCATCAGCTTGGCCATCGCACTCCCGGCCTCGTCGGCCGAGATGTCGAAAGCGGTCCCGATCTGCGCCGCCTTCTCGGTGAACCTCGTCAGGTCTTCACCGGCAATGCCTGCCTGCCCCGCGGCGGCAGCGATGTCAGCGAGACCGTTGATGGTGATCGGCACCCGCTTGGACAGGTCGATCAGGCCTTGCCGGAATTCGGCATAAGCCTTGGGGGTCGGGAAATCGACGACCTTGCGGACATCGGCCATGGCGCTGTCAAACTCGCGCGCGGCCTGGACAGGCGCGCCGATGGCGGCCTTCAGCGTGTAATACGAGGCGACGGTATCGGCGATGCCGACACGCGCGCGATCCAGCGATGCCTCGTTGCGGGCCATGGCCGCCTCCAGGCGCATGCCGAGACGGCTGCCGCCCTGGGAGAATCGGTCGATCTGGCCACCAAGGCCGCGCAGCGCGCCAGCCACGCGGCGGCCGGGTGCCGTCACGCGGTCCAGAAGCGATACAATCAGGCGGCTTTCATGGGTCCGGGCCATGGCGATCCCTCAAACGTCGAAAAGGCGCGCGCCCGGCTATCGGACGCGCGCTCTGTGCAGGCGCTTTGCCTGCTCGTGCCAGGCAATGACCTCCGGCCAGTCCATTTCCATGATGGCCGGTATCGGTGTGTTCAGGATGCAGGCGACGTCTGCGACGATGCCCCGCCAGAGCTTCCAGTGTTCGGGCTGGATGCCTCCTGCGGCAAAAAATCGGCGGCGGCCTCGGCGATCTTGGTGAAGTCCCCAACCGTCAGCTCGTCGACCTCTTCGTCGGCAAGGCCAGTAACCGCGCAGACCATTTGGAATGATGTTTCGAAATCATCCTTCGCCGCAGAAATCTTGCGCATGCTCTTGGTCTTGATGGTGCGCAGGGTGACGGTAGTGATGACCTTTTCGCCCAGTTCGATCGGCTCGGACAGGGTAATAGTTGGTTTGTCAGCCATGTCTCACCTCACACGATCCGCAGGATGCGCCGCTCGTCCGCGTTCTCATCCTTGCCGTTCACACGCCAGGTCGAGGTGAAGAAGTCCCAGTAGAACTTCTCGCGCTTGTCGAACCACAACTCGTAATGCAGCACGCCGCTGATCGCATAATCGTGGCCATGCATCTCGCCGCGCTGGAAAGCCTCGGGCTCAATCTTGCCCAAGCGCCCTTCGATGATGGCTTTAGCCTCGAGCGCGTTTCCGGTCCGCTTGTCGCGGATCACACCATAGCCGGTGAAGACCTTGTTGCCCTTCCGTCCCAGCCCGAACAGGTCGAGCATGTCCGGGTCGAACCCCGCCAGCTTGAAGGAGGGCGTCAGCTTCTCAATGCCGACATCGATCTCGATCCCGACGCGAGAACCGCCCGGATGGTGATCTTGGTATTTTTCGGTCAGCGCCGGAAGTTGGAATTCGGTCAGCGTCAGGTGCTTCGACGCGGACGGGTCATGGTCGCCGCAAAACAGGTTTACGGCCTCCATCATGTAAAAGTTCGTGGCCATCCTCTGTGCCCTTCGATCTGTGGTGGAAAAGCCCCTCCGCATCAGGCGGGGTGGGCAAGGGTGCGTCAGGCCGTGGCCAGGTCGCCGATCAAGCTTTCAAGCGCCGCACGGTAGCGTCCCGACTGGATGTCGATTCGCCGCAGGACTGGCGCCTCCTCAGCCAGGAAGCGAACGGAAATCTTGCCCGCGCGCAGGTCTTCCGGCGAGTTCTGGTCTTCGAGGAACTGGACCTGATAGCCGAGGATGTCGCCCGTCGATTGCAGGTCGCGCAGCGCGATGTTCAGCGTATTCAGGATCGCCTGGATGGTCTGCCCGGTGATGTTGAAGCGGCCCAGGTAGGTCCGCAGCGTCTTCAGCGACATGAGGTGGATGTAATCCCGGCCGCGCATCACGTTGTAGAAGCGCCACAGGTCGTCGTCGCCCGCGTTGTCGGTGCCGATATAGACGAAGCCGCCATCGGCAATGCCACCGTCCACGCCCATCTCGCCGCGGGTGACGATGCCGATGTTCGCGGCCAGCAACGACTGACCCTCGCTGGTGCCGTCTGTCAGGCTGAAAGGCAGGGGTCGCGAGATGCCGACAATGCCATGAACCGCCTGGTTGGCCCAGGAATGGAACGGCCGCCCGCCGTTCTCGAAATCCCGCCGCACGGCGATACCCAGGATCGCAGGCGACATGGGTGCGTCGATGATGGCACCCGCAGTGCTGGTCACATCCAGGATGCGCGCGCCGGGCACGACCGGGATAATGCGGTCCGAGTTGATGGTCTCGCGCCACGCCTGCACGGCGGCTAAGCTCGTGCTAGGGCCATCGACAACGGCATGCGCCAAAAGACGCGGAGCCACGGCCGCCAGAGCCGATACCACGACATTCGCCTCTTCGGGATCATGCTGCGCGGTAAAGCCAGGCGCCGCCAGCAGGCGGGGCGTATAGCCGGTCAGAGGTCCGGCCTCCAGCAGCGCCGCTACGCCCGTCGAGATGCCGTCGCCCGCTACATTCGCCATGGCGGCATCGGGGTCGGGGTCGTCGGCGACACGGACGACGATGCACCGAGCAGCGGACTGAAACTCGCCCAACTGCGCCGTGATCATGCGCAGCGCATCGGCCAACGTGCCGGCATTTCCCAAAGCCGTGATGGCAGAAGCATCGCTCGAATTCACGAGCACCGGCACATTCAGCGGGAATGCCGCGGCCGATGCAGAAGGAGCGGTGCCGACCAGGCCGATCACGGACAGATCGCTCCAGACAGCCGGTCGGATTTCATTATCGATGGTCTGGATCGTCAGACCGAAAGTCGGGGTGGCCATGGATGAGCTCCCAGTGGATTTTGGAATGGAAAAGGGCGCCGTTGGCGCCCCAGAGGTCGAATGTTATGGCTTGGATCAGGCTGTGATGGCCGCCGCGTCACGGAACAACTGGTCGATGGCTGCATCCTCCAGCCCCAAGACCGCCCCGAGCATGATGATCGAAGGCGACACGCGCCGGAACTCGACCGCGCTTTCCCATGCCTCGATCAACAGGTCGTCTTGGCTCCCGTAGACGGCATCGTTTGCCGCTTCGAAGAGGCCCGCATTACGCAATGCCATTCGGGCCTGGAAGCGGCTGACCACGTCTGGGACTGGGAGGGGCGATGCCTCCGGGTCAGCAAGAACCGGCTTGCCCTGTGCATCAGCGGTGATGATCTTGCCTGTCGCCTGTCCCGCAAGAAGCGCCGCGTGACGCTCTTTTGAAATAGCGACTGCGCCAAAAGGCGGAGAGGTCAGGCGATCATCGAAGAAAACCGCACGACCATTGCTGAAAGCAATATAGAGGCTCATCCTACCACCCCAATGCGACGACTAAGTATGTGGCTGTGTTGCCCGGAGAAGCGGCGCGCCGGACGGTGACATGGCCGGATCCCAAGTCAGTCGCACTCGCGTCGTTCGCCTCGATGGGCGTCGCCGACCGCCGTGTGGCCAAGGCACCGAAAGGTGCATTCGGGAAGGCCGTCGGCAGACTTGCTGAAGCTGACAGATTGCTGCCGATGATGGATACGGATAGCCATTGCAGGATAAGCCCACCAGGCAAGGTGATGTAGCCGTTCCCGGCGATGGACCTAAGGAAAAGCCTGGAGACATACTGCGCTGTACGCAGTGGCGTCATCGCCACGTCATGGGACTCTCCATTCTGCGCGTCAGCCAGCGTCGCGACCGGCACAGTGATGGTTCGGTTTGCCGAGAGTGCCCCCCCTCCTGTAGCCAGTCCTGCGGTTTCCACGGATCGCGCAGCCAATCTCGCAGCTATGGCTTGCGCCACGCGCAAGGGCGACATGGCCTTGTTGGTCGCGCTCCCCGCCTCTGCCTCGGCTTGGGTTGCATCCGGGACCGTGATCTGACGGTCTGCGGACAGTGCTCCGCCACCAATGGCCAGTCCTGCCGTCGTGACAGACCTTCCGCCCAAGCGTGCAGTTATCGCCTGCAAGGTCTTGAGCGGAGTCATGGCCCTGTTGTCAAGAACACCAGTTTCAGCCTCGGCCTGGGTCGCGATCCGCACCTCAAGATCCAGGCTCGAAGACAACGGTCCTCCGCCGCTCAATAGCCCGGACGATTTGATCTCGGTCGATTTCAGTGCCCTGGATTCGGCGTTATCCCAAGCCGACTTGACTGCTTTAGGCGTGGCCGCTTCAGTCTCGGATATGCTGTTGGTCGCGCTCGACAGGCGGACGATCCCAGCAACCGCAGTGGTGGCTGCGATGACCTTGTTGAGCAGATTGTCGACGCGGACCTTCAGCCATCGGGTTCTTTTTGCGAGCTGCTGGTGCGGGATATTGTCGACCCCGGCCTTAGTGGCCTCATTCGGCGGGCCACCCAAAACCGGATCGGCGGTTTCAAGCTGATAGATGCCCAATGGGTATTCATCAGTTTCCGGTAGAGTCGCCATCAGACAATCCCTCGGGTGTATTGGCCGTCGCGCGTGACGGCGCCGTTGTAGGTCAAAGCCGCTTCTTCAAAGGTCAGCAGCTTGAGGTGGCATCGAGCCGGCGCGGCGGCGGTGAGAGCCGCGCGGGCACGGGCGGCTTGCGAAATCGACATGGGCCTGGCGAGTTTCACTCGGTATTCCGCCCAATGATCTGACGGTGCCCTGGTGCGGCTGCCATCCCGCGTGAACGTCCCGTTGAACTGGTTCGCGGACCAGCCTTCCTGGATTTCGGCATCGCCAAGCCCGGCCGCGATCAACGCCAGCCTCATTGCTCGCACTGTGCCCTTGTGGCGATGGATTTCCAGGCTCAAGGAGATGGCGCGCCGCTTGTCGTCCTCGGGCCAATCAGGATCCCACTCATCGACAGACAAGGCCCAGGCCAGCCATGGAAGGAACGCAGGCGGCGCTTCCTCAGGTCGCCAGACCGTTGCGATTTCTACCGGGATCGCAAGGGCTTCATCGACCGCACCCGCCAGAGCCTTTTCGGCTGGGCCAGAGTGCGAAGGCAAAAGGTCCGTCATGTGATCGTCACCGTCACTGATGTGGCATAGGGTGCCGTATTCGGCGGGGTCACGATGTCTGCGGCGGGCTGGGTGAGCGTCACGCGCCGGACGCCCGGCCGGTGCAGCGCGCCGTGGATGCCAGACAGGGCGATGGTCGCGCCCAGAGCATGGGATGCAGCGAGGTAGTCAGCCAGCGCAGCCTGCGCCTCTGCTAGGATCACCGCCCGGTCGGGACCGTCAAACACGTCTATGGCGGCCGCGACGGTGTAATTCTGGATCGTGGCGGACTGAACCACCACCGTGTCGCAAAGTGGTCGCACATCCTCAGCATTCACCGCGGCGGATACGCTGGAAATAAGATCGTCCGGTGCGGCGCCATTGCCTGCGGAAGATAAGACATAGATGTTCACCTGCCCAGGCGGCACCGTGATCGCCCCCGCATCCTGCGGTCCGACCACGGACACATCCTTGACGCGTCCATCCGCCGATCGCGCGTGGAAGTCATAGGCGCCACGCGGCCCAGCTGATGAAAAGCCCTCAAACGACATCTGGATGCGAGCGCGGAACGACGCGTCTGTCTCGAATTCAAAGGGAGAAATGTCGGTGGCCTCTTGCAGGACGGACCGCTCCACCCCGAAAAGCGCGCCGAGATGGTCCAGATCGCTGCCAGTGGCATAGGCCAGCAGCACCCCCCGCGCGGCGTCGTTAATTTCGGCGCGCAGCATCATGACATAGGCCGCCGCGACCTCCAGCACCTTCACCGCTGGTTCGCTTTCGACCTGCAGGATCGGCTCCATCGTGGGGTGGATACGGACGCAAGCGGCCTTCATCTCAGCCAGGATATCCTCGAAGGCGATCTCCCGAACCAGTTTGGGCGCGGGAAGATCTGCCAGATTGACCTGGGAATACGCCATGCCTCACCTCACGGTCACGCCGCTGCCGGATAGGACAACGACAAGCTTCTTCGACCCCTCCGGGGTCATATCGCCGACAAGGGCGCGGGGTCGGTAAATGCCCAGGATCGTTACCGACAGCGCGCCGGTGCGCGCCTCGTCGGTATCCACCGTGATGCTCTCGACCAGGAAGCGAGGCTCCCACTGTTCGATCGCCGATGTCATCGACGCCATGACGGGCAGCATCTCGGTCCTGTTGATCAGGCGGCCCAGAGCATCAGGCAGGAAGGACCCGTACCATTCGCGCATGATCCTAGAGCCGAACCGGGTCAGGAAAATGTCGCGCAGTGACTGCACGACATGCGGCCAGCCGGACAGGGATGCGCCGGTCATGGCGTCGATGCCGACGCCGATATCTCGCGTGTTCGTCGGCATCGCCAGCCTCGTCAATCGGCCTTCTTGGTCTGCGTCTTGGAGGCGGGCTGCTTCGACGCATCCTGCTTCTGCGGGGCTTCGGCGGACGTTGCGTCGGCTTCGTCCTTCCTGACAACCAGTGCGCCCTCGCGCAGGCCAGCCTCGGCCGCCTTCTCGGTCAGCCGCAGGGTCGTGCCGACGCCGGGATTGCGCTGGCCCGCGACAAAGCGGCCCGCCTTGTCGGTGATGACATAGGTTTTCATGATGCTCTCCTAGTTGGGCGGATCGGTATTTGAGTTGCCCCGAGCCACCCCGCCGTGACGGTGGGTCGAGCCGATGTTCTTGCCGTCGTGGGTGACGGTGCCGCCCGTGATCGCGACGCCCGCGCCGCTGATCGCCAAGGTCACACCCCCAATGGAAACGACGAGGCTGTCTGCTGTCAGGTCCATGCGGACGGCCCCGAAGGTCACCACATGCTCGTCGTCCGCCGTCGAAGGCGATCCGTTGCCGCCGCCGAAAGACAGTGCTGTGGCATAGCCCTGTGATGTCTCTCCGCTAGGCGCGACCAGGATCATCTGTTGGCCGATCGAAGGCGGGCTATGCACCTTCAGGGCGCCCGCCGTCTGCACATAGGGAACCCAGGGAGAAAGCATCCCGTCTCCCAAGTCGATCCGGATCAGGCCTTGCGCCGCGTCGACCTCGGCCACGGTCCCAAACCTTCCAGACGCGGCCATCCGCCGCTCCAACTCCGCCATGCGGCGGGCGAGATCGGCAAACTCACGGATCATCGAACGTTCCTTCCATCAGGGGAACGGGATCCTCGGCGCCGACCGGCCCCATGCCGATGGCCGACATTGTCTCCAGGCTGACGCCAAGCTGACCCGCGAACCGCCGCCATTCCGTGATCGGCTGCCCCTCGATGTCATCTCGCAGCATCTGCGCGATTGGGCCGAACTGCCCCCCGTCTATCAGGGACAGGGCTTTGTCCCAAGCGCTGCCCACAGGGATTGGCATGCCTGGCACCGGGTCGATAAGCGGCTCAAGGGTCAGGACAAGCTGACGGACCGCGAACCGAACGCCTTGCTCGGCTGATGCACCACGACGCGACAGGCGCCGCGTGCAGTTGGACGCCACAGCCCGGAAGACCTGGGACCATGCACCCTGCCCCACCGTGAGGGTCCGCACAACCTGACGCTCGATCATGTCGAGCAGGATTTCGTTCGTCGCGTCCCGGCCCGACAACTGCAGAGCCTCGGTTTCCTGCGGTCCCTGCCCGTCGGGATCGATCATCACCGTGGTCCGTCCTGCATAGACCACCTCGACCACTAGCTCGACTTGGCCGCCCTGGAGGAAGTCGGAAAAGCCAGTCGGGCTGGACTGATCGTCATCGGTGTAGACCACGATCAGCGGCTTCGCCGTCTCGGAAATCCGCTGGTCTATGGGATCGATGTCGCTGTCGAATACGGCATCACCGGCAAGCGTCTTGCCGGTGATCGCCTGCACCGCCGCGATGCGCAGGATGGTCCTGGCCAAGCTCATGGATCACTCCCGGGTAATGATCAATTCAAGGTCGCCCGTATTTGTCGGACGGGGGACGACGATCTCGTAGGTAAGGACGGGATCATCGACGAAAGCGACACCGTCGCCCTTGCGAAGCGCATAGGGAATGGAGCGGACGACGCCGGGCGACAGCCAAAGGACCAGCGTCTGACCGCCGATCTTGGTGGTGCCGCCCGAGGCGCCAGCCATGCCCTGCCCGCCGATCGTGTCGATCGCGGGGCCGGACGAGAATACCGCCCGGACCTGCCTGTCCGGGCGCGCCGGATCAGGCGCAGGTGCGACATACTGCGAACCAGGCAGACGCGGCTTGATAATGATCTCGGTCCCGAATGCTGCCTCGACAGCCCCCGAGACAAGATCGTCAAGCGCAGCAAAAGGATCGGGCATGATACCCGATCCTTACGGCTCGATAGTGCCGCGGATCAGCACACCCGGGTTCGAGCAGTACTGCAGCGCGTTCATCTGGCTCTCCAGTTCGCGGCGCTTGCCATTCAGAGACGGCCACTGCTTGGTGTAGAGACGCTCGCCCAGGGTGTTGACCGTCTCCTCGTAATCCGCCGGCGCATAGACCGTCTGGAACAGGCCGGGCACGCCCACGGGGAAGAAGCGCGCTTCGTCGGCCGGGATGAACGAAACATCCTCGTCGGCGGTGTTCTTGTAGGTGCCGCCCCGATAGTTCTCGAAAACAATGCCGCCGTATTCGAAGGCGCCCCAGGATGCCCCGTCTAGGCCATGGGTGACCTTCTGGGCGCGCAGCCATTCGGCCTCGGACGTACCCTTGAAGCTGTCGCGGATCTCCGGGGCCATCAGCAGCCGGTCGAAGAAATCGTCACCGACGAAGGCATGGACGCGCGAGAACATGCTGCCGCCCATGATGTTGCCCATCTGGCGGATCACGTCCTGCGTTTGCTTGCGCAACGTGCCGTCCGTCGAATCCATGTCGAAGGCGACCGCCGCAGGGGCTGCGATCCCGAACGCAGTGTAGAGATTCAGCGGCGCCATGTAGAGCTTTCCGTCGCTGGCCTTCTGGTAAACGATCTGGCCTGTGATCGCACCCATGCGGGTGTGCTCTTCGGTCAGCGCGAAGCTGTCGACATGCAGGGCCTGCCGCTGGTTCACCTTGGCCACGACCGTTTCCAGGTCGCTTTCCGTGCCGAAGGCGCGGATATTCTGCACCTCGTCAGCGTTGACCGCATCGTTGATCTCGAAGTGCGGGACCAGCAGCGGAATGAGATCGCGGTCGCCCTTCGGCAGGGTGTTGCCGGGGCCGCCGCGCGGGGTCGGGCCGACGATGCGCAGCAGGCCATTATCCATGACCTCGACCATCGCCACGGTGGTGCTGATCCGGTCGACCCCAAACAGGCCCATCTGCCCGATGCGGCCCGCCTTGAAGCGGATGCGGTTGATCGACTGGGTGAGTTGGACGACCGAGAAGGCGTCGTTCTCGAAAATGTTCATGCTCGCCATGGAGCCATTCCTTCTTTCTGCGCCCTCTCTGGTGCGCGTGATGGTTCAGCGGGCGCGGATGCCCACGGCGGCCAGTTGGGCGATCTTCGTCGCGCGCTCACCGGCGGTATCGACGTCCGGCGCGAAGATCAGGGTGTGGATGTTCACCTCGGCATCGCGCATCAGGCCGGCAACAGGCACGTCGCCATCGGTCGTGTCGCCGCCATAAAGCGCGATTCCGACGGCCGTCGCGGCCGCAGCGGCGGGCACATACTTGTCACCGTCCAAAGCCAGGACGGTGTTCGGCGCGATGATGCCGCTTCCCGCCTTCAGGAAGATGTTCTCACGCGAGCGATGACCGTTGGCTTCCGTCAGGATGCACGCGGTCGGGCGGTTGCCGTTGTCTTTCAGGGGCGCCATAGCGCGTCTCCTTTATCGGGTGGGAAGAAAGAAGCGGCGCCCGATCAGGCGCCGCCCCGCATGGCGTTGATCTTGTCGATGCTCTTGCTGTGCGCGGCGGCCCCGGCGGCAGCGGTCAGGCTGTCCTTTGCCGCAGCCTCCGCAGAAGTGCCGTCACCGCCCGCTTCAACCTGTTCGGCGGCGCGCTGCTCGATGGTGCGATAGCCGCCCTTCGCCTCCATCGGCAGCCCGGCCAGGAAGGTGGCGGCGGCATCCGCCGTCATTTCGCTGTTCAAGGCGACATGGCGGGCTGCCGCCGGCCGATCCTTGGCCGCATCGCTGTCCATGATGGTCGAGATGCGGGTGCGTTCGGCCTTCGCGCCTTCCGCGCGAGCGGTGCTGACCGCCGCGTCCATCTGCGCCTGCGTGATGCCGGCATCCACGCCCGGCTGGTTCTGGGTTTCCATTCTTGTACCTCTCGATTGCCGGGCGCCCGGATTGGTGCGCCGCGATTGAAGTTCGGACAGGACGCTCTCGAACGTGCCGAACCGGTCAGCCAGGCCAGCCGCGATGGCCGCCTGCCCTTGGAAGACCCGCGCCTCGGTGGCGCGGGCTTGATCTGCGGAAAACTTGGCGCCCCGCCCTGCCCCGACAGCAGTGACGAAGCGGTCGTAGAGCGCATCGATCGACTGCTGCACATCGGCGCGAACGCCGTCAGGCAGGGGGCCAAGAGAATGGCCGTCGACCTTGTGGGCCCCCGCGTGAATGAAGGTCGGAGCCCAACCCTTCTGCTGCATCTCGCCTGCGCGGTTGATGTGCAGCATCAGGACGCCGATCGAACCGACGACACTGGTTTCCGACACGACGATCTCGTCGGCGGCCGAAGCGATCCAGTATCCGCCGCTGCACGCGGTGTCGTTCACGACAGCGACGACACGCTTGGACTTGGCCAGCGCGGCGATCTGTCCTGCAAGCCCGGTGATCCCTCCAGCCTCGCCACCGGGGGTATCGATGTCCAAGATGACCGAGGTTACCGCTGGATCAGCCGCAGCTTCCCGGATCTGGGCACCAATACCTTCATAGCTGACTAAACCGGATGACGTCCCGATCCAGGCGCCTCGGTTCACGAGCGTCCCGATGATGGGGATGACCGCCACACCACCGGCAACCCGGTTCATGGAATAGCTGCCATCCTCCCGCCGGGTCGATCCATAGAAGCGGCTGGCCTCGGGCGACATCGCTCCCAGATCGGGACCATCGATCCCGATCCGGCCAGACAGCACGTCCATGATGATGGCGGCTTTGTCCGGGTGGATGACCAGCGGGCGATTCAATGCCCGGTCGGCCAAATGCAGAAGGGGCGCCCGGCTGGGCGCCCCTGTGTTCTGGATCGTGGTCATGTCAGAACCTTCCCCCCGATGACAGGGCATATCGTCGCGGGCGCTTGCCCTGCGATGCCGCGCATTGCGCCTCGTAGCCCCGGATCAGTTTCAGCAACTGCGCGGGATCGCCCTTCGAGAAGGAGACCATCCGCTCGACGCCGTTCGGACCGGCTCGAAAGCGGATCTCCGCAGCCGTCTGCCCAGCAACCATCTGTAGATGCACCTGGCGCAGCTGCTGCGCAGCCTCGCACGGCTTGCTTTCATCAATCTCGATCGCCATCGGCATCCTCGTCATTGTCGTCGGCCGGGGCCGGTTTTGGTCCGCCGCCAGACGCGTTCATGTATATCGGCTCGGGCAGCTGGTACTGCTTGCGCATCGCTGCTTCCTGCTGCCTGGCCGCGTAGACATCCTCGATGTCGGCGCCCAAGGCGTCCGAAATCTGCCCCTGCGACATGACGCCCATTCGATCCAGAGCCTCGAAGGCCTTTGCCGCCTTGAGAATGTCGGCCAACGGCTTCGGCGACCCTCGCCAGATCGCCCGGCTCGCGGCCGCGCGGTTGGCGATGAAGTTCTCGATGCCCCCGGGGAACGGGATGCTCTCGGCTTCGATCTCTTCTTCCAGCCAAGCCTCATAGGCGAACTGGCAGAAGGGAGCGACGATCTTCTCCCGCCGCGCCATGGTGACCTGGAATATCTCGGTCGTGCCGTAGCTGTTGGAATTGTATGACGCGCCCTGATACTCGCCGGTGAAGCTCTCGAACGTCATGCCCAGCGCCCGCGCGATCTCGCGCTTCAGGTCGTCCGCATAGGCCTTGTAATCGGTGCTGGGCGCCTCCGCTTGCTTTAGGTTCAGCTTGTCGCCGGGCATCAGGTGGGCGACGCGGGCATTCCGCCCGAAGTCGATCCCGCCAGCCTCGTAGAACCCTGCGATCATGTCGAGGTAGGCATCGAATGGGCTCTCGCCGCGCGTCGCCATCTTCGCCTGTTCCTGATCCGTCAGCAGGGCCTGCAGAGCTTCCTCAGTCGGCATTTCAGATTCGATGACGGCGGCGTAAAGCGTGCGCAGGATCTGCCCCGCCAAGGTGGCATCCGAAAGGTCGTCGAACTGCCGGACCACCTGAAGCACCGGCACCAGCGGACCAATGCCTCGGTAAGCACCAAGCGGACCATCGTGAAAGTGACCGAGAAGGCGCCGGCCATAGGCGTCGCGCATGGCCATTCGCTTTTCCTGCCAACCCATGACGGGATCGTACGTCCGGATCATGGCCGCGATAGGCCGATCATCACCGTCCAGCACAAGCCCGGTCCTGACCCTGTTCAGCTGGTCGTCCTTCCTCGATAAACGATAGGCCGGCAAGACTCTGATCTTCGTGCCGTAGCGGTTCCACGGGCGCTTGCGCCAGACCGCCTCGGAAAGGATTTCCCCGGTCGCCAGCCAGCCCCGGAACCCAGCATCCTGCAACTGACCGAAGGACCGCATGCCATGGATGTCGCATTCCTCGGGCCGCTGGCGCCAAAGCTCGAAACGCTGCTCGACCAGCCGCGCCCATTTCTGGGCCTCGGCATTCGACATGCCGAAGGTCTCGTTTTCTGGCTGGGCCTTCAGGCGCAGCCCGGTCCCGACCGTGTTCGCAACGCACTGCTCGATTGCCCCGGACAACCAGCCCGAATTGATGATGGCGTCCGTCGCCCGCGCGGCCGCCTTCTCCCAGGCAGCGGCGACGTCGTCCTGTGCTTCTCGGATGCCGGGCGACCAGCGGCTCATCGCAACCGATCGACCGCCCCGCATGTAGCCACTGGCAAATCGGGACACATCGCCGCCGACCTTCACCGGAGCCTCGGCCGCGGGCTGATTGCCGCCACCGAACAGACGGGAGAAAATCGACATGCGGTCACCTGTTCATGCGATGCGCCAGACCCGCGAAGCGGCTGCGCCGTGAGATAGCAGCCTCCGGTTGGACCGGGGCAGTTGCATCGGGTCGGGCGGCCATGGGCCGTTCTTCCCCACGCGGGGGATCATCAGGATCATCGGGGACGCGACGGACCCCTTCCGGAATGCGCTGCACGTTCAGCATGTAGGCCATGCCTTCCGCGATCGCTTCGCAGTCGAGGAAGTGGTTCGCCTTCGACAAGCGATTCCATTTCGGCTTGCCTTCGACGACCGTCCGAACCTCCGAGGTCACCTGGCGGCAATAGTCCTCGGTGATGTCGCTGTGGACGTGGAAGGCGCCCGGCGCGCCCAGCGGCGCGTGGATCTTCGACATCACCAGCGACTTGAAGAAGTCGGTGGAAAGCCAGGCCAAGTTCAGCGAATAGCTGGCCTTCTTCCCATCCTTCTTCACCTCGATCTTCGACAGCCGCAGCGGCGGGTTCTGCTGGTCCTTGCCCTTGGTCGGGACGCAGAGCCAGTTGTAGCGGCGGCAGAACTCGTAGACCTTGTGCTCGCTTCCCCCATCGCCCTTGTCCGGACGAAAGCCAGAGTCGATGCCGACACGCTCGATCATCATCCCGCCGACCGGGTTCAGGAAGAGATCGGCCAACGCGGCCCAGACATCGTCCTGATCGGTCGGCCCGAACAGCTGGCCGCTGGTGATCAGCCAGGACGAACCTCGCTCGCCGTAGCCCCGGATCACATAGAACAGGCTGAACTTCTGCACGTCCACGCCCATAACGAGACGCAGGACGCCAGCCGGCACGTCGCCCTCAGCATAAGGCAGCGCCCGTTCCTGAACCTCGGTCCATTCGGGCTTGTCCGTCGCGCCGATTGGCGAGGCGCACTCGCCAAAGTTGGCGTTGATCGTGGTCTGCAGCTTGTCCGGTTCGCCTGTTGCAAGTGCTGTCAGGAAGCTTTGAGCGCGCTCGCCCCAAGTAACAAAAGGGCTGCAAAGTCCCGACGTCCAGCAGGACCAGGTGGAGACGTCAGGCTCGTTGATGCCCTCCATCGCCTCCTCAATCGTTTGGCCAGGCGCCACCTGCACGCCGCGCCGGATCATTTCCTGCTTCGTCGCGCCTTGTGGACCCTCGTCAATGTGCGTGCCGCAGTGGGGGCAGACCAAGGTCGCCGCCCGGCGCGCCTGCGCCGGGGTCGAACCCTTTGGCCAAGTCAGGTGCTTGCGCATCGGGATGAAATACTCATCGCAATGCGGGCATGGCCATGCGAAATGATGTCGCGTTCCGGACTGGAACAACCGCCAAATGGGGCTTTCCACCAGGTCCGGATCAGCCTTGGCCCACATCTCAAGGCCGTTGACCGGGTCAATTTCGGTCTCGATCGTGCCCTGAGAAGGCGTTGACACAACGGCCGCCACAAAATCGGCGTAGGTCTCGCCACGTGCTTCCAGCAGCCCCAGCGGATCACCCTGCCCTTTGATGTTGGCGGTCATCTCGTCGTACTCGTCCGCGATGCCCAGCGCCGCCGGGTCGGATTTCAGGGCGGTCGAACTACCGGCCGATGCGAGGCGAAGCCGGACGCCGGCGACCCACTTCAGGGTCTTCTTCATGCGGCGGCCGCGCACGACTTTCGCCGCCAAGGATGGCGCCTCGTCGAGCAGCGCCATCAGGCGCGGCTCGAACTGGTCTGACACGAACTCGCGGGACGGCCCTACATAGATGATCGGCGCCGGGCGCTGATCGAGACGCGCCCCGATCGCATCCATCAGGCCTTCCGTCTTGCCGCTCTGCGCTGCGGTGACCGCAACCACCCGCCGATGCGTCCGTTCGTGGATCTTCCGGATGAATGGAATTTGGTAAGCCGTCAGCCAAGGATCGCGCGGGCCCGGATGACCGCTCTCGGGCCCATAGGTCCGATATCGTTGCGCCCATTCGTCAGGCGTCACCACCTCTGCCGGAGCCATCAAGACCGATGCCCGTGCGAGCAGCGCCTGACATTTTAGCGAGGGCGTCGCTGATCCTTTTCCGCACGCCATGAACTTCCGCCTCTGCCTTCCTGCGAATGCCCATGTCGCGTGTGATCCTGGCCGGAAGCCCAGACAGTTCGGCGTTTGTCACGCCCACGACCTTGTCCATCGCCATGATCGCATCTTCGATGGGGATCAGGGCACGCTCTTCCTTAGCAATCAGCAATTCGATCTGCCGCTCGCGAGCATTGTTTATGCGTTCACGCGAGGGCGGCTGTGCCGCCTTTTCTGCGGCCTCTTTCAGAAAGGCGACGTAGCCCTGAATGGCCGCGACCAGGTTCACCTTACCCCGAGGACCGCGCGGGACATGCCCGCTTTTGATCAGTTGACGCACGCGCTCTGGCCCGATGGTCAGAATTCCGGCTGCCACGTCGATCGGCACGAGATCAGGAATGGCAGGCTCAGAGGCCGCGACGAGTTTCTCTGCTTTTTTTGCGGCTGCCATGGCGTCTTTCCAAAATCAAAACGGGTTTCTGCCAGATAGAAAAACGCTCAAACGCCGGGAGGCCGCGGACCCGCATAGGATCGGCTCCGATTTCGGTCCCTACCCGGGGTGGGTCCGCCCTCGGTGTTGCATTTCGGTCACAGATCGGGATGGGCCAGAGGCATCGCGACCCCGGCTCTATGCCCCCTCGAGGATGCGGCGCAACTCGTGCATGGCGCGCTCGAGGATGGCATTGCCGCCGAGGTCGAATTGGCGAAGGGGATCGGGCTGCATGATTTCGCGGGGGAGCGATGGTCCCCACATCTTCTCGATTGCGTTCATGCGTCCTGATTTGGAGTTGAGCCTTCCGGTTCTGTGGAAGACGTTGCCGTCGATAGAGCGGACGATGAATGAACCGGGAAAGCGGCGCGAGGTATTCCAGGGATTAGCTCTGACGCCGTATTTGAATTGACGCGCTCTGAAGTATTTGAGCGGAAACGGGTCGCCTTTGGCGTTTATCTCTGATTGAAGTTTATTCGGATATGCCCGAATGAAACTGGTTGCCCGGCTGATATCTCCAACTCTGATCCCGGTTTGAGCACGCAGGACGCGGTTAATCCGCGTCCGTGCCTTAGCCGTTTCGTGGTTCATGGCCCGTGAGAAGGCGCTTCGGGCCTTCCCCTGGCCGATGCGATAGACTGCGGCTTCGAACTGGAGGCGCGCGTCTTCGCCGACTTCCCGGATTGAGAACATCGCGCGAGGATCCGTAAGCTACGGTGAAGCTGTGGAAGGATGGAGAGAGGTTTCCAGGGGAGACAGTCTGGGGGACTGTCTCCCCCTCTTCCCTCTGGTATCAGAAGGCCGCACGCGTGGCCCACGGACGAGGATTGCGCCCAAATCCGGCGTTTTGAGAAGTAACATCAGCGTGAACATGTAAATCGGAAATAATCCGATATCGGCCATTCGCCCAGCATGTGCTGGCTGAAAGGCGATCAGAAGAACGCCGATCACATTTGTGTAATAGGAAATAACCCGGAGACAGCCGTTTTCTGTGACGTGACGTGACATTGGAGTGACATTGTCACTTCTGAACCGTGCGACCGTTGAAATACAACGATTATAGGAAACGGTCCTATGTCACGCGAAAAGTGACATTGATCGCGTGTCACGTCCATGTCACGCATGTCACACTTTGGACCGAACAGGGAACAAGATGATGAACCGGGTCTGCATGGGAACGCTCGCGACCATCCTGATGATGGCGCATCCGGCTGCGGCCGAGCCGGTTGGAAGGGGTGAGAAGCGCCAGGTACGGGATGCGTTAGAGCTCTTCTATCTCGATCGCGGCATCTACGATCCGGTGCGCTGCAGGGTGGAGGATGGCGGCGAGCCGGAAAGGACATGGGCCTTCTGCGCCGCAGTTGGAGGTGACAGTTCGATTGGCGGCCTTTATATGGTTGCGCCGTCCGAGGGTAATACTGGCGTGGTCTGGGCGATTAACGGCAAGGCTATTCAGCATATAGGCGATGGTGCAATCCAGATCGGGGACATTCGGCAGAACGCTATTGTGGTAACGCGATGGATGGGGGAGCCGATAAATATCGGCCCTATATTGGCGATATTCGAATGATCTAATGTCGAAGCCTAAATGGACCCGTAAACTCGCCTTCCCCGACGACAGGGATGGGGACAAGGATTGGGTCATCCTGCGCGACGGTTATGTCGTCGGCCGGGTGATCTGGGACCGCAGCCAAGGCGTAGGGCGCCCGCATTGGCGATGGTCCGTCATCACCATGCCAGCGCGGAACGGATGGACCGAGACGATGGAAGCCGCGCTTGCCCAGGTCAAAGCTGCTGCCTCGGATCGATGGGGGCATGAGCCTTATGGCTGGCCCTGACTGCCATCGTCCTTACCGGGGATCTTGCGGACATCTGTATGTGAAGCTCTGATCGCAATATGAACTTCGGGTCAGGTCAAATGTCGAATCAATCATCCGCAATCGTGGGTCTGATCCTCAGCAGCGCTGTTGGCATATCCGCATCGGTAGCACCGACCGTATTTAAAGACTACGAAAATCCTGTGTTCTGGAGTGGAGTGCTAGCCGCACTTGCTTGCTTGATGGTCTTAGCTTGGCAATGGCTCGCGACGCTAAAAGGGCGGAAATCACGTAAGAGGGAAGATAGATCGATGACCGGCGATAACTTCAATAACTATGGCACCAACAACGGCCACATCGGGCCGGTGAATAACTACGGCAAACAGGAGTTCCAACTCACACCCGAGGTGCTGCGATCTCTCCTGACCCTGGACAAGACAGAAGTGATCAGATTAGCTTATGTCAGCACAAGAAGGTCGGAGCAGATTGCCTACCAGATCGCAGATTTTCTGGTTCAGAATGGCTACACCGTTGATGGGATGCGCGGAGTTGGCCATCTTATGCCACCCTTGAGGAAACCGATCGAAATGCGACTTGGGATGCTTTGTGTCGATGCTAGCGTGTAGAAGTCAGCACCCCGCATAGGCCCCGCCGCTATACCGCGACCAGTCCTTCGCATGGTCCGCCGCGACCATCTGGCAGGTCCACTCTCCCAAAGATCGAAGGCCTGCTCCCAGAGAACCTGACGAACAAGGCAGGTCGACGCCGCAAGAAAGCGTCCCAATATCCTTTACTATCTGGAAGAGGAGTAAACTTCAGATGTTGGATGGTTTTTACACTGTTAAGTTCGAGACTGAGCTTGGCGCCGGAGGCGGCGTCGTCATACTTCAGGGGGGCAGCCTTAAAGGCGGCGACTCCATGATGTACTACATTGGCCGCTACCAAGCCGCACAGGATAACTTCAGTGCAACACTGGACTTTGTGACCCATCTACATGTTCCGGGGATAACTTCCGTTTTTGGCGTCGAAAACGCATCCTTAGCCGCCCATGGCAAGGTGCTGCCTAATGGGTCAATTGAGGGCCAGGCAACGTCACCATCAGCCCCTGGTGCTGTTTTGAGATTCACCATGCAGAAGCTGGACTGATCGCATGACCGTTTGGGCTGCGTGATTGCAAAATTGGTTTGCGGCAGCGGTCACAAAAGGTCGGATCGCTGCTGGCCCGCCTTGCCCACCGGTGGCAAGCTTCTCTGGATTTCCATGCCGAGGAAACTCGGCGGGGGTTAGTCGGTAGTGCCCCGCTCACGATAACACCGACAGCGCGCAGCCTTCGTTCCTTGCGGGCGTGGCGCGAAGCCCGGGTCGAGAGGCCGGGGCTTTCCATTACTCCGCCGGGTTCCGATGCTCTTTGTTCGGCCGCATGGCGATCCAGTAGGCAACCCCGCCGATGAGCAGCCCGCCCGTGGCGGTGATGAGCAAGGAGAGCTCCAGTCCGGTCATGGCGTCATCCTCCGCGATTCGATGGCGAACGTGCGTGGAACGACTGTACGGGATTTGTACGAACAGGCTCGGAAAACTGGCGATCTGTTCGCGCAAAATTCTGCATCGAGGCTTTCGGCGATCCGCAACGGATCAAGCAAGTATTTGATCTTTGATGAGTTTCTGGTGCTGCGAGAGAGGATTGAACTCTCGACCTCACCCTTACCAAGGGTGTGCTCTACCACTGAGCTACCGCAGCGCCGTGAAGGGGCGTTTAGACAAAGCGGATGCGTGACGCAAGGGGGGATCGGCGGAAAAATCGGGCGGCCCGTCGGTGCGGGCTTTGCTGGACTGTTAGCGCGACGGGCGGTAACAGGTTTCGGATGAAGGACCGCCCGGACGACAAAAAGAAACAGGACAGCCGCGAGGATCGGCTGCGCGCCGCCCTGCGGGCCAACCTGCAACGGCGCAAGGCGCAGGCGCGTGCGCGCGCGGCGCAGGACGACGGCGGGCGGCAGGACAGCGACACAGGCAAGGACGGCGCTTAGATGGACCAGATCATCGTTCGCGGGAACGGCCCGCTTTCGGGGGAAATCCCCATCGCGGGCGCCAAGAACGCCTGCCTGACGCTGATGCCCGCCACGCTGCTGACCGACCAGCCGCTGACGCTGACCAATGCGCCGCGCCTGTCGGACATCCGCACCATGACCGCCCTGCTACAAAGCCTTGGGGCCGAGGTCGCCAGCCTCCAGGACGGCCAGGTTCTGGCGCTGTCCAGCCATGCCCTGACCAGCCACCGCGCGGATTACGACATCGTGCGCAAGATGCGCGCCTCGATCCTGGTGCTGGGGCCGATGCTGGCGCGGGACGGCCGGGCCGAGGTCTCGCTGCCCGGCGGCTGCGCCATCGGCGCGCGGCCGGTGGACCTGCACCTGAAGGCGTTCGAGGCGATGGGCGCGGAACTGGATCTGCGCGACGGCTATGTCCATGCCAAGGCGCCCTCGGGCGGGCTGCGGGGCGCGACCGTGGATTTCCCCTTGGTCTCGGTCGGCGCGACGGAAAACGCGCTGATGGCCGCGACCCTGGCGCGCGGCACCACGGTCCTGAACAACGCCGCGCGCGAGCCCGAGATCGTCGATCTGGCCCGCTGCCTGCGCGCCATGGGCGCCCAGATCGAGGGCGAGGGCACGGGCACCATCACCATCCAGGGCGTCGACGCCCTGCACGGCGCGACCCATCCCGTCGTCACCGACCGGATCGAACTGGGCACCTATATGCTGGCGCCCGCCCTCTGCGGCGGCGAAGTCGAGTGCCTGGGGGGCCGGATCGAGCTTTTGTCGGCCTTTTGCGACAAGCTGGACGAGGCGGGGATCAGCGTCACCGAAACGGCGCGCGGGCTGAAGGTCAGCCGCCGCAACGGCATCCGCGCCGTCAATGTCACGACCGAGCCGTTCCCCGGCTTCCCGACCGACCTGCAAGCCCAGTTCATGGCCCTGATGTGCGTGGCCGAAGGCACCAGCGTGCTGGAGGAGACGATCTTCGAGAACCGCTTCATGCACGCGCCGGAACTGACCCGAATGGGCGCCCGGATCGAGGTTCACGGCGGCCATGCCACCGTCACCGGCGTCGAACGGCTGCGCGGCGCTCCGGTCATGGCGACCGACCTGCGCGCGTCCGTCAGCCTGATCCTGGCGGGCCTTGCGGCCGAGGGGCAGACCACCGTCAGCCGCGTCTATCACCTGGATCGCGGCTATGAGCATGTGGTCCGCAAGCTGCGCGGCGTCGGCGCCCATATCGAACGCGTGAAAGAGGAGTAAGCCATGCCCGCCGATTCCCGGATTGCCGACGCCCGGTTCGCCGATGCCGATCCCGCGCCCTTGGCGCTCATGGCCGAGGATGAACAGGATCTGCGCATTCTGTCGGCGCTGTTGCAGGACGCGGTGCTGCCGGCCGCGGAAATGTCCTATGACCGGAGGGGGCGGTCGCTGGCGCTGCTGCTGAACAGGTTCCGCTGGGAAGACGCGGATCAGGCGGCCGCCGAGGGCCGCGATTACGAACGGGTGCGGTCGGTCCTGCTGATCCGCGACGTGCAGCGCGTGCTGTCGGACGGGATCAGCCGCGACGGCGACACGGTCCTGGAACTGCTGGCGATGGTCTGGCAGCCTGGCCAGGACGGGACCGGGCGGCTGCTGCTGGAATTCGCGGGCGACGGCACCCTGGCGACCGAGGTGGAATGCATCAATGTCGAACTGCGCGACGTGACCCGCCCCTATCGCGCGGTCTCGGGCAAGGCGCCGGTCCATCCTGACTGAACGGGCAGGCGCGGCCCGCTTGAAGGCGGGCGCGACTTGCGGCTAACAAGACGTGATTGCAGGGGACAGATCATGCCGGTCACGTTGAACACATCCGACGCCGATTTCGAATCGCGCTTTGGCGACATGCTGTCGGCCAAGCGCGAGGATTCGACCGATGTGAACGACGCCGTAGCCGCGATCATCGGGGATGTGCGGCGACGCGGCGACGCGGCCCTGTGCGACCTGACCCGCCGCTTCGACCGGCTGGACCTGACCCCCGACCGGCTGCGCTTCTCGCCCGAGGAGATCGCGGCCGAGATCCATCGTGTCGCCCCCGAGGATCGCGCCGCCCTGACTCTGGCCGCCGAACGCATCCGCGCCTATCACGCCCGGCAGATGCCCGAGGATGCAAGCTGGACCGATCCCGAAGGCGCGACCCTGGGCTGGCGCTGGACGCCGGTATCGGCCGCGGGCCTCTATGTGCCGGGAGGACAGGCGGCCTATCCGTCGTCGGTGCTGATGAACGCCATCCCGGCGCGAGTGGCCGGGGTGGAACGTCTGGTCATCTGCGTGCCAACCCCCGACGGCCATATCAACCCGCTGGTCCTGCTGGCCGCGCAACTGTCCGGCGTGGCCGAGATCTATCGCATCGGCGGCGCGCAGGCGATTGCCGCGCTGGCCTATGGCACGGACAGCATCGCGCCGGTGGACAAGATCACCGGCCCCGGCAACGCCTATGTCGCGGCGGCCAAGCGGCAGGTCTTCGGCCGCGTGGGCATCGACATGATCGCCGGCCCGTCCGAGGTTCTGGTGATCGCCGAAGGCGACCAGCACCCCGACTGGCTGGCGCTCGACCTGCTGGCCCAGGCCGAACATGATGCCGACGCGCAATCGATCCTGATCACCACCGATCCCGCCCTGGGCCATGCGGTCGCGGGCGCGGTGGACCGGATCCTGCCCACCCTGCCCCGCGCCCGGATCGCCGGGGCAAGCTGGCGCGATTACGGCACCATCATCATCGTGCGCGACCTGGACGAGGCCGCCGCCCTGTCGAATCGCATCGCTCCCGAACATCTGGAACTGTGCGTGGACGATCCCGAAGGGCTGGCCGCGAAATGCGTTCATGCGGGCGCGATCTTCCTGGGGCCGCACACGCCCGAGGCGGTGGGCGATTACATCAGCGGCCCGAACCACGTCCTGCCAACCGCGCGATCGGCCCGGTTTTCATCGGGGCTGTCGGTGATGGATTTCCTGAAGCGCACGACGATGGCGCGGCTGACGCCCGGCGCGCTGAACGCGGTCGGCCACGCGGCCATGCGGCTGGCTGCCGCCGAGGGCTTGCAGGCCCATGGCGAATCCATCCGCGTGCGCCTGGAACGGCTGAACGAAAGGGCGCCCGAATGACCCGGATCATCCATATTCAGATCGACGATTCCCAGGCCCCCCCCGCCACCCCGGAAATGGAGCAGGAGCGCCGCGTCGCCATCTTCGACCTGATCGAGGACAACAGCTTCGCCGTTCCCGGCCGCGACGGCCAGCCCGCGCCGCAAGGCCCGTTCCGGGTGGATCTGTGCATCCGCGAACGCCGCCTGGTCTTCGACGTGACGGCCGAACAGGGCGACAAGGTGGCCGAATTCCACCTGTCGCTTGGCCCGTTCCGCCAGGTGGTCAAGGACTACTTCCAGATCTGCCAAAGCTATTTCGACGCGGTGAAGCGCCTGCCCCCCGCCCAGATCGAGGCGATCGACATGGCCCGGCGCGGCATCCACAACGAAGGCGCGCGCACCTTGCAGGAACGGCTGGAGGGCAAGGCCGAACTGGACATCGACACTGCCCGGCGGCTGTTCACCCTGATCTGCGCCCTAGTGCCGCAAGGCTGACGATGGCGCAGAACACGATCCCAGCGTCGGTCCTGTTCTGTTGCGACCATAATTCCATTCGCTCGCCCATTGCCGAAGGAATGATGAAAAAGTTCTATGGACGCGCAGCCTATGTCCAGTCGGCGGGCGTCAAGAACGACATGGAGGTGGACGGCTTCGCCATCGCCGTCTGCGACGAGATCGGCGTCAGGATCGAAAACCACCGCAGCCGCTCGTTTGACGAAATGAAGGACTGGGGCGACGACCTGGGCGGGTTCGACCTGATCGTGGCGCTGTCGCCCGCCAGCCAGCGTCAGGCCCTGGAACTGACCCGCGTCTTCCACCTGGACGTGGAATACTGGCCGATCATGGACCCGACCGGCCTGGCCGAGGGGCGCGAGGCGAAGCTGGCCGCCTATCGCCAGACCCGCGACCAGATCCAGGCGCGGATGGTGGAACGCTTCGGCCCGCCGATCATGACCGACGACCCGGCGTCCTGACGGCGGCGGGACAGGAAAAAACCGCGCCGGCCCGGCAGGGGCGGCGCGGCAGTGTGGCAATCGCGATGGGGTAGGATCAGCGACGCCAATTGGCAGGCACGTCCCAGATGGGGCGGGCGATCTCGGCCGCGACCTGATCGCGGGTCAGTCCGATGTCGCGCAACTGATCATCGCTGAGATGGGCGAGATCCAGGCGCGACCGACGCAGGGCCAGCATGGTCATGATACGCTTGCCCAGTGACGGACGCGGTGAAAGGCCGTGCCCGGCAACAAGGGGAAGCGAAGCGGCTGTCTTGATGGACATCGTTCGTCTCCGGTGATGGATTGCATCAACGGATATGATGCAAGAGGACTTTTAAGTTTCCGTGATTGATCAATAGCGCGCTCTTTCGTATCTTTGAAACGAATGTTTTTGATCGCTTGCATCAGGGAAATCGAACGATGCGCAATCTCGATATCGCCACGCTGCGCTCGCTCCAAGCGGTGGCCGAATACGGCGCCGTCACGCGGGCGGCCGAATCGCTCAACATGACGCAAAGCGCATTGTCCATGCAGATCAAGCGCCTGGACGACCTGTTCGGCGAGGCGATGCTGCAAAAGCAGGGGCGCGGGGTGGTGCTGACCGATTTCGCCACGGAACTGCTGATCGAGGCGCGCAAGCTGGTGGCGCTGAACGACGCCATCCTGTCCCGCTTCACCGGCCAGCGGCCCGAGGCGCGGCTGCGGGTCGGGCTGACCAGCGACTGGCTGTTCACCAAGGTCGCCCAGGCCGTGCGCGCCTTCCGGCAGGCCAATCCGCGGATCGAGCTGATCATCAACGACGGCCGCAGCAAGGATCTGCGCCAGCAGATGAAGCGCGGCGAACATGACGTGATCCTGACCACGGAATTCGAGACCCCGCCCGGCGCGATCCACCTGTCCAAGGTCGATCTGGCCTGGTTCGGGGCGGTCGGCGGCACGGCCTGGACGCAGCGCCCCCTGCCCTTGGCGAATTCGCCGCATTGCGCATACTATCCGGTGGGACTGACGGCGCTGGACCGGGCGGGCATCGAATGGGTGCAGGCGGTGGCGGACGGCGGCAGCGACACCTGGCGGGTCAGCGCGGCGGCCGATCTGGGCATCACCATCCTGCCCCGCGGAATCGCCCAGGCGGGGCTGGAGCCGGTGGACCATGGCGGCGCCCTGCCGCCCCTGCCGCCGACATGGCTGAACGTCTATGTCGCCGACGGCCCAGCCCGGCGCGAAGCGGCCGAGTTCGCGGGCTATCTTCGACGCGCCGTCTGCGAAGTGGCCGCCATGGCGGCTTGACGGCTGATCGGGCGCCAGACGGGGGCAGGCCACTTGATCCCGCAGGCGAACTGGGACAGACAAGGCCCGGTTCGCACAAGGAATGGCCATGACCCGGATCGACGATACCTTTCAGCGGTTGCAAGCTCAGGGGCGCAAGGCCTTCGTGACCTATATCATGGCCTCGGACCCCGATCATGACACGACGTTGCAGATCATGCGCGGCTTGCCCGGCGCCGGGGTGGACATCATCGAACTGGGGATGCCCTTCACCGATCCGATGGCCGACGGCCCGACGATCCAGGCCGCAGGCCAGCGCGCCTTGGCCGCAGGCGGCAGCGTCACGCGGACGCTGGAAATCCTGCGAGAATTCCGCAAGTCCGACGACACGACCCCGGTGGTGCTGATGGGGTATTACAACCCGATCTATGCCCGGCGCGGCGGCGTCGAGGCCTTCCTGGCCGAGGCCAAGGAGGCGGGCGTCGACGGCCTGATCGTCGTCGACCTGCCGCCCGAGGAGGACGAGGAACTGTGCATCCCCGCCAACCGCGCCGGGCTGAACTTCATCCGCCTCGCCACGCCTACGACCGACGACCGCCGCCTGCCTGCGGTGGTCAGGAACACCTCGGGCTTCGTCTATTATGTCAGCGTCACGGGCATTACCGGCGGCCCCGCCGCCAATGCCGCCGAAGTCGCGCCCGAGGTCGCGCGGATCCGCGCCGCCGCGAACCTGCCGGTGGTGGTGGGTTTCGGCATCTCGACCGCGGATGCCGCCGAACAGATCGCCGGCGTCGCCGATGGCTGCGTGGTGGGCAGCGCCATCGTCAAGAAGATCGGCGAAGGCCGCCCCGTGCCCGAGGTTCTGGATTTCGTGCGCGACCTGGCCGCCGGGGCGCATCGCGGCTGATGCGGATACCGGGCTTCGATCACCTCGCCATCGCCGCCCGGTCGCTGGACGAAGGCGCGGCCTGGCTGGCCGACAGGCTGGGCGTGGCCCCGGAACCCGGAGGCAAGCATCCGCTGATGGGCACCCACAACCTGCTGCTGTCGCTGGGATCGGGCGAATACCTGGAACTGATCGCGGTCGACCCCGACGCGCCTGACCCCGCCCGTCCCCGCTGGTTCGGGCTGGACGGCTTCGACGGCCCGCCGCGCCTGGCGGGCTGGGTCATGCGGCAATCCCCGTTGCAGCCGATCCCCGGCACGACGGTCAGCCAGGCCAGCCGGGGCGATCTTCGCTGGCAGATCACCCTGCCGGACGCGGGCCAGATGCCCCAGGACGGGGCGCAGCCCATGCGGATCGACTGGGGCGGCGGCGCCCATCCCTCTGACCGCCTGCCCGACCGGGGTCTTCGCCTGACCCGCCTGACGCTGCCGCTGGACCGGATGCCGCTGGACGATCCGCGCATCGTTCCGGGGGCGGCCTTCGCCGCCGTGATCGCCACCCCGGACGGCGAGGTCGCCTTGTGATCCGCCCCGCCCGGCCCGGCGACGTGCCGGCCATCGCCGCGATCTGGAACCCGATTGTCCGCGACACCGCCATTACCTTCTGGCCGACCGAGCGCAGCGAGTCCGAAATCTCCGCGCTGATCCGCGACCGTCAGGCGGCGGGCCACCCCTTCATCGTGGTCGAGAACGCGGCGGGCGTGCGGGGCTTTGCGACCTATGGCCAGTTCCGCCACGGCGGCGGCTATGCACACAGCATGGAACACACGATCTATCTGGCGCCCGAGGCGCGCGGCGGCGGAATCGGCGGGCTGCTGCTTGCGGCGCTGGAAGAACACGCCCGCGCCGCCGGACACCGGCTTTTGATCGGCGGCATCACCGCATCCAACGAAGGATCGCTGCGGTTCCATGCGCGGGCAGGCTATGCCGAATGGGGCCGGATCCCCTGCGCGGGGTGGAAATTCGGCACATTTCACGACCTGGTGCTGATGGGCAAGGATCTGGTGCGCTAAGACGGGGGATGCGACACCCTGCCCCTACCCTTGCGCGGCGTAAGCGGGTAACGTGGTTTCATGGACATGCGCGCGACCGACACCCCCTGCCCCAGCCTGCCGAAGCCCCGCAGCTTCTGGCAGCGCATCGGCGACCGCCTGGCCGCGATGCTGGGCGCGCGCCGCGCCGCGATTCCGCCCGAACGATCCGTGGCCTTCACCATCGCGGTGATCGCGCTTGGCGCCAAGCTGGCGAAATCCGACGGCGCCGTCGCCCGGTCCGAGGTCGCGGCCTTCCGCCGCGTCTTCATCATCCCCCGGACCGAGGAAAAGAACGCCGCCCGCGTCTTCGACCTGGCGCGGCAGGATGTGGCGGGCTTCGACGCCTGGGCGCGGCGCATCGCCGCGATGTTCCCGCCGGGCGATCCGGTTCTGGCCGACGTGATCGAGGGGTTGTGCATCATCGCCGTCGCCGATGGCGGCATGCACGAGAACGAGATCCTGTTCATCGACGAGGTGGGCCGCATCTTCGGCCTGCCCGCCGAACGCGTGGCCGCGATCCGCCTGCGCCACGACGCCGCGACCGGCTGCCCGCCCTGCGACGTTCTGGGCATTCCGCTGGACACCCCTCTGCCCGAGGCGCGCAAGCGGTTCCGGGCGCTGATCCTCGAGGCCCATCCCGACCGCGCCATCGCCCGCGGCCTTCCGCCCGAGGCCGTGCGCCTGGCCGAGGCCCGCACCCGCCGCCTCAACGAGGCGTGGGAGAAGTTCCGCCAGATGCGCCGCGGCACGGTGCCCGAGCCTGCCGAATAGGCGGCCCTTGTCGCGCCCGGTGCCAGCGACTAGGTTCGCCATGACCTTTTGACGGACCCCACGATGCCCCAGAACGCCGCGCCGACCTATCAGGTCTTGGCCCGCAAATACCGGCCCGAGACCTTTGCCGACCTGGTCGGCCAGGACGCGATGGTGCGCACGCTGAAGAACGCCTTTGCTGCCGACAGGATCGCGCAAGCCTTCGTGATGACCGGCATTCGCGGCACCGGCAAGACCACCACGGCGCGGATCATCGCCAAGGGCATGAACTGCATCGGCCCCGACGGCCAGGGCGGCCCCACGACCGAACCCTGCGGCGTCTGCGAGCATTGCGTGGCGATCAGCGAGGGCCGCCATGTCGACGTGCTGGAAATGGACGCGGCATCCCGCACCGGCGTGGGCGACATCCGCGAGATCATCGAATCCGTCCACTATCGCGCGGCCTCGGCGCGCTACAAGATCTATATCATCGACGAAGTTCACATGCTGTCCACAAGCGCCTTCAACGCGCTGCTGAAGACGCTTGAGGAGCCGCCCCCCCATGTGAAATTCATCTTTGCCACCACGGAAATCCGCAAGGTTCCCGTCACCGTCCTGTCGCGCTGCCAGCGCTTCGACCTGCGCCGGATCGAGCCCGAGGTGATGATCGCCCTGCTGCGCCGCATTGCCACGGCGGAAGGCGCGCAGATCACCGACGACGCGCTGGCGCTGATCGCCCGCGCGGCGGAAGGATCGGCCCGCGACGCGACCAGCCTGCTGGATCAGGCGATCAGCCATGGCGCGGGGGAAACCACGGCGGAACAGGTCCGCGCCATGCTGGGACTGGCCGACCGGGGCCGCGTCATCGACCTGTTCGAGATGATCCTGCGCGGCGACGCGGCATCCGCCCTGACCGAACTGCAATCGCAATATGCCGACGGCGCCGATCCGGTGGCCGTGCTGCGCGACCTGGCCGAGATCACGCATTGGATCTCGGTCGTGAAGATCACGCCGGACGCCGGCGATGATCCGACCATCGCGCCGGACGAACGGCTGCGCGGCAAGGAACTGGCCGGAAAGCTGGCGATGCGGGTGCTGACCCGGCTGTGGCAGATGCTGCTGAAGGCCCTGGAAGAAGTGTCCGCCGCGCCCAACGCGATGATGGCTGCCGAAATGGCGGTGATCCGGCTGACCCATGTGGCCGACCTGCCCGACCCCGAGGCGCTGATCCGCCGCGTCCAGCAGGCGCAGGCGGCGGGCGATTTCGCGCGGACAGGCGCCCCGGCGGCGCCCTCGCAGGCGCCCCGTGCGTCCCGCCCCGCCCCGGTGATCGCCCAGGCCTCGGGGGCCGCGACGGCCCTGGCGGTCAGCCCGGACGCCTTCGCGGCCTATCCCGACTTCGCCTCGGTCCTGGAGCTGATCCGGCGGATGGGCGACATGCTGCTGCTGGTGCAGGTGGAACGCCATGTCGGGCTGGTCCGCTATAGCCCCGGACGGATCGAGTTCGAGCCGCGCGCGGACGCCCCGCGCGATCTGGCGCAGAAACTGGCCGAACGGCTGCGCGGCTGGACCGGCGGGCAACGCTGGACCGTCACCGTCACGAATACGGGCGGCGCGCCGACCATCGCCGAACAGCATGCGGCCGAACGGCGGGAACGCGAGGCCCGCGCCCTGCAACTGCCCATCGTGCAGCAGGTACTGGCGGCCTTTCCGGGCGCCCGGCTGAAGCAGGTGCGCCACGCACCCGTCGTGGCCGAAGCCGTCGAACTGGCGGAAGGCGCGGCGAACCCGCACGACCTGACCCAGGGCCCGGTGGCCGAGGTCGAGGAATGGGATCCCTTCGAGGACGAGGAATAAGCGATGATCAAGGGTTTGGGCGGTTTTGGCGACATGGCCAAGATGATGAAGGCCGCGAAGGACATGCAGGACCGGATGCAGAAGATGCAGGCCGACCTGGACACCATCACCGTGACCGGCGAATCCGGCGCGGGGCTGGTCCGCGCGACCGCCACTGCCAAGGGCGAATTGACGGCTCTGGACATCGACCCGTCGATCTTCGTGCCTTCTGAAAAAGAGGTGGTCGAGGATCTGATCCTGGCCGCCATCAAGGACGCGCAGCGCAAGGCGCAGGACAAGATGCAGTCCGAAATGGCCCGCATCAGCCAGGAACTGGGCCTGCCCGCCGACATGAAGCTGCCCTTCTGAATGGCCGCCGGAAGATGACGGGCGACAGCGACGACATTCAGGCGCTTGTCGCGCTGATGGCGCGGTTGCCGGGGCTCGGGCCGCGCTCGGCCCGGCGGATCGTGCTGCACCTGATCCGCAAGCGCAGCGGGCAGATGTCGCAACTGGCCGGGCTGCTGGAACGGGTCGCCGTCAATTCCCGCGAATGCGTGACCTGCGGCAATATCACCGACCGCGACGAATGCGGGATCTGCACCGACCCCGCCCGCGCCACCGGAGAGATCTGCGTGGTTCAGGACGTGGCCGACCTGTGGGCGATGGAGCGGGGCCGCGCCTTCGGCGGGCGCTATCACGTCCTGGGCGGCACGCTGTCGGCGCTGGATGAGATCGGCCCCGACGACCTGGGCATCCCGTCCCTGATCGACCGGGTGGACCGCGAGAAGATCCGCGAGGTGATCCTGGCGCTGAACGCCACGGTGGACGGCCAGACCACCGCGCATTACATCGCCGACGCCTTGGCTGACACGGGAACGGCGGTGACAGGCTTGGCGCAAGGCGTGCCGATCGGCGGGGAACTGGATTACCTCGACGACGGCACGATCAGCGCGGCACTGCGCGCCCGGCGGCGGCTTTAGAGCAAGGTTTTGGCTGGCGAAGGCCGCCCCTTCGCCAGTCAGCGCAACACCATCGTCACGCCCCTGCCAATTCCCCGGTCAAGGCCTTCTCGATCAACGCGCGGGTCTCATCGATGCCGTAAAGCGCGATGAAGCCGCCGAAGCGCGGACCCTGATCGGCGCCCAGAAGCACCTGATACAGCGCCCCGAACCAGTCGCGCAGCGGCTCGAAACCATGATCCTTGCCGATGGCGAAGACCATGGATTGCAGCGCCTCGGGGTCGGCGGGCTGGTCCCATGCGGCCAGACGGCCCGCCAGATCCTCCATCGCGCGGCGCTCGATCTCGGTCGGCGCGCGGAACTGGCGGGTGGGCGCCACAAAATCGGTGAAATAGCGCACGGCAAAGCCCGCCGCCTGATCCAGCCCCGGATGCGTCTCGGGGCTGGCCTCGGGCGCATAGCGGCGGATGAAGCCCCACAGCCCGTCCTTGTCCTTGGCCCCCGCGACGGATGCCAGGTTCAGCAGCATCTGGAACGGCACCACCATGTCGCTGGCGGGCACATCGCCGCCGTGGATATGCCAGACCGGGTTCGCCAGTTGCTGATCGTCCGTCTGATCCGGGTAGGCGCGCAACTGCTGGTGATATTCATCGACCGCCTTGGGGATCACGTCGAAATACATCCGCTTGGCGGTCTTGGGCTTCTGATACATGAAATAGGACAGGCTTTCGGTCGCCGCATAGGTCAGCCATTCGTCGATGGACAGCCCGTTGCCCTTGGACTTGCTGATCTTCTGGCCGTGCTGATCCAGGAACAGCTCATAGGTGAAATGCGCAGGAGCGCGCCCGCCCAGGATCTCGCAGATGCCGTCATAGATCGGCGTGTTGGTGGAATGATCCTTGCCGTACATCTCGAAATCCACGTCCAGCGCGGCCCAGCGGGCGCCGAAATCGGGCTTCCATTGCAGCTTCACCTGCCCGCCCGTGACCGGCAGGGTCAGTTCCTGCCCGTCCTCGTCGTCGAAGGTGATCGTGCCGTTCTTCGCATCGACATGCTTGATCGGCACATACAGCACCTTGCCGGTCTTGGGGCTGATCGGCAGGAAACAGCTGTAGGTCTGCTGGCGTTCCTCGCGCAGGCTGGCCAGCATCACCTCCATGATCGCGTCGTAACGCTCGGCGGCAAGCCGCAGCGTGTCGTCGAAGCGGCCGGATTTATAGAACTCGGTCGCGCTGATGAATTCGTATTCGAAGCCGAACGTGTCCAGGAAACGGCGCAGCATGGCGTTGTTATGGCCGCCGAAGCTGTCGTATTCGCCGAAGGGATCGGGCACCGTCGTCAGCGGCTCTTGCAGATGCTGGCGCAGCATGTCCTGGTTCGGGACGTTTTCGGGAACCTTGCGCATCCCGTCCATGTCGTCGGAAAAGCAGAACAGCCGGGTCGGGATGTCGCTGATGATTTCGAAGGCGCGGCGGATCATCGTGGTCCGCGCGACTTCCCCGAAGGTGCCGATATGCGGCAGACCCGAGGGGCCATAGCCCGTCTCGAACAGGACATAGCCCTTTTCGGGATCCTTCTTTTCATAGCGTTTCAGCACCTGGCGCGCCTCCTCGAACGGCCAAGCCTTCGATCGCATCGCGGCGTCGCGCAGGGTGGTCATCGCGTCTTCTCCTGTTCCAAGACCTTGACGCCTTATTGAAAGCCGCCCGAATGGTCAATAATTTGCACCGGAACCGGCTTGCCACAAGGATCCGCCATGACCATCGACCTGCCCTCGTTCTCGCCCTGCGATGCCTTGGTGGCGGTCATGGTGGCGGTGCTGGCCTCGGGCCAGACCTATCGCACCTCGGAACTGGTGGCGATCCAGCGCAACGTCGATCACGCCCCGGTCTTCGCCGCCTATGACGAGGACCGGATCCGCGCGATCAGCCAGACGGTCATCAGCCTGTTCGAGCATGAGGACGGCATCGATGCCCTGTTCGGCCTGGTCCGCGACGCGCTGCCCGAAAAGCTGTACGAGACCGCCTATGCCCTGGCCTGCGACGTGGGCGCGGCCGACGGCCAGCTGTATGAAGGCGAAGTGGCGATGCTGGCCGAGATCCGGCACCAGTTGAACATCCCCCGGCTGCACGCCGCCGCGATCGAACTGTCGGCCCAGGTGCGCCACCGCGTGTTGTAGTCGTCAGGACCAGATCGCCAGCACATCCCGCTGAAGCCGCTTGGCGTCGCGCGTCCAGACCAACACCCCCGGCGGCCGTTCCTGCCCAGCCGTCGCCGCCTGGCGCGCGGGATCGGCGGTCAGGATCGCAAAGGCCGATTGCCGACCGTCCGCGCGGTCCAGATAGCCGGCAAGGTTCGACACGAAATTCAGCGTCCCGGTCTTGGCGCGGATCCGCGCGGCCTGCGCGGGGTCGCGGCCCAGATCCTCGTCCAGCGGGTTATTCTTCAGAAGGCCGGGCAGGCCCGCAGCAAGGCCCGGACCGGCCAGCAGGTGCGCCATGCCTTCGGCCGTAACCCGGCTTTCGGGCGACAAGCCTGAATGATCGGCCAGCGTGAAATCGCGCCCCTGCCCCTGCGCCGTCAACCAGTCCTGCATGGCGCGGGCCGATGCCGCCAGATCACCGGCACCGCTGGCGTGCAGGCCCACCACTTCGGCCGTCAGGTTGGTCGAGAAGTGCAGCATTCCGCGCAGGATCTGCTCCAGCGGCGGGCTGGCATGGCTGGCCAGCGTCTCGCCCATGGACAGGTCGCGGATGACCGACGGCGCGGGCAGGATCAGCCCCTTCGCGCGGCACAGCGTCTGGAACACGTCGCCGGCATAGAGTTCCGGCTTGCGGACGGGCAGCCAGCGGCTGCCGGGACGGGCCATGGCGCTGCGCGCGACGGCCCAGCTTTCGCGGGGGCCGTCCTGGCGCCAGGCGAACAGGTCGGGCTGATCGGCGGGCGCGGCGGTGATCGTATAGGCGCGCGGCGAATGGCTGGCGGCCCGCGCCTCCAGCGACATCTGCGTTCCGCCCTGCCGCCACCCCAGATGCACGCGGTTGAAGTTCAGAATCATCCCGGACAGTGCCGGATTATAGGCCAGATGATCGGCCTGCCCCGGCGCGATTTCCGGGATCTGCGGCAGCGCGCCGCCCCAGACGGCGAAACGCGCGGGCGCGGGCTGTCCGGTTGCGGCAAGATCGGCCGCAAGCCGGGCCAGGTCGTCGGTGGACAGCAGCGGATCGCCGCCCCCGGCCAGGACCAGCATGTCGCCTGCCCGGATCACCCGCGTCATGAAGCGGCGGTCCGGACCCAGCCGATCCAACGCATAAAGGGCCGTCACCGCCTTCAGCGTGCTGGCAGGCATCATCGGCGCGGCGGCCAAGGCCGCGTCGGCCAGCACCTCGCCATCCGCATCCAGACGGGCATAGGCGACGACGCCGGGCAGCCCCGCCGCCCTGACCAGCGGTCCGGCGGAAAAGGCGGGCTTCGGGGGCGGGCGGCCCCAGGACGCCGTGGGCAGCGCGGCAAGGCCCGCCAGCAGCGCGCGGCGGCGCATCACCGCCCGCCCCGCAGCGCGGTCGAGGATTGGCGCGACATGGGCAGGTTCACCAGCACCCAGGCGGGCGGCGCGCGGAAGGCCAGCGAACCCGCCAGCGATTGCGGCAGGCGCGCCTGCGCCATGATCTGCGCGGCGACCGAGTGGCGCGCCAGCGTGCGCGTGCCCGGCCGGGCCAGGACGCCGATGGGCACCGCCGCCGCGATCGACCGCCAGCGGTCCCAGCGGTGGAACTGCACCAGATTGTCCGACCCCATCAGCCAGACGAAGCGAACACCCGGATAGACGTGCTTCAGCGCAGCGATGGTGTCGGCCGTCATCCGAGTGCCCAGCCGCTGTTCGATGTCGGTCACGATCACGCGCGGGTCCGTTTGCAGGCGCCGCGCCTGGGCGATGCGGTCCGCCATCGGCGCAGGCCCCCGAGCCTTCAACGGATTGCCGGGCGAGACTAGCCACCAAATCCGGTCCAGCCGAAAGCGGCGCATCGCGGCTTGGGTGATGGCGACATGGCCGTCATGGGCGGGATCGAAGGATCCTCCCAACAGCCCGATGCGCATCCCCGGCAGCGCAGGGGGAAGCCCCGCCCGGATCAAAGCGTGATGGCCGAGATCAGCCTGCCATAATCGGCCTCGCCTTCATGCGTGGCGCGGCGATAGCTGAAGAATTTGTCGGGATCTGAATAGGTGCAATGCCCGGACCATTCCGCGTCCACCCCGGCATCGCGCAGGCGCATCAGGCCGAAGGACGGCAGGTCGAACATCGGCCGTCCGTTCGGGCCGCCGCTGAAAAAGCGGCTGTGGCCGGGATCATCGGCCAGGAAGCTGTCCATGAAATCCGGCCCGACCTCATAGGCGCGCTGGCTGATCGTCGGGCCGATCACGGCGCGGATCCGGGTGGCGCCCAAGGCACGCATGGCCTGGACCGTCGCTTCGATGATGCCGTCCAGCGCGCCGCGCCAGCCCGCGTGACAGGCACCGATCACCCCGGCATCCGGGTCCGCCAGCAGGATCGGCTGGCAATCGGCGGTCAGCACGGCCAGGGCGACGCCGCGACGGGCGGTGACGATACCGTCGGCCTCGGTATTCGCGACGGTGGGGATGTCGCTGTCGTCGGTCAGCGTGACCACATCGGCGGAATGGACCTGCTTGACCGTGGCCAGCGCCCCGGCGGGAACACCCATGGCCGTTGCGACGCGGCCGCGGTTCAGGACGACCATCTCGGCCTGATCCGTGGACCGGCGACCGCAGTTCAGCCCCGAGAACAGCCCCGAGGACGCGCCGCCCTTGCGGGTGAAGAACCCGTGCCTGACCGGGCGCAGCAAGGGATGTGTCAGAATCTCAAGCGTGGTCTGCATGAAGCCTCAGCGCAGCAAATCCGGGCACCGGGGGCGCCCCTTTCGGCCAGATGGCCATCGCCTTGAATAGGTGACCCATTTCTTCCGGGTGGGTCAAGCGCCGAAGCGCCGCCATCGCGCCCCCGTCCCCAGCGGCTGCCAGCCGTTCCGCCCGCTGGGCAGCCCCCAGCGACAGCAGCCAGTCGCCCTGCCGAACCGGCGCCGAAGCCACCGCCCCGGCCCGGATCGCCGCCGCCGCAAGGGGCGCGAAATCGACATGGGCGGTCAGGTCGGCCTCGCCCGGATTTGCCAGAGGATCCTCGGGGGCATGGTTGCGCAGCGCCTGGAAAGTGTCGCCATAGCCGTTCCAGCCGCCGTAATCGACGAAGACCGCCGCCCCGCCCCGAGCGGCGATGCGGCGGGCGATGGTTTCCGTGATGGCAACGGCGGCGGGGCATTCCTCGACCACGTCGCCGGGCTTGCCAGGGCGCGGCAGATCCACCGGCAGGCCGAGGCCGAATTGCAGCCCCTCATCCGACAGGCCGATCATCCGTTCGGCCCAGCCGTCGTCCGTATGCTGATATTGCCGGACCGGCAGGGCATCAAAAAATTCATTTGCCATCAGGAACAAAGGACTGTCTGGTAATTCCTCGACAGAATCGAGGTGCTGGACATGGCCCAGACGCGCCTGCTGCATCCGTCGCAGATGCGGCGACGCCTCGATCAGCGCGACCTGGGCGGCATCCGCCATGCCCGGCGCCACGCGGATCGCGCGCAGCATGTCGGCCATCAGCGTGCCGCGCCCAGGTCCGGGCTCGGCCAGCGTGAAGGGCGCGGGGCTGCCCTGGTCCATCCAGGCCTGCGCCAGCGCCAGACCGCACAGTTCCCCGAACATCTGATGGATTTCCGGCGCCGTGGTGAAATCGCCCGCTGCGCCGAAGGGATCGCGCGTCGCGTAATAGCCATGGCGGGGATGCAGCAGGCAGATCTCCATGTAATCAGCCAGCGTTATCGGCCCGGTCGCACGGATCCGCGCCGCGATGATCCGGGCCAGAGCCGTCATGCGGTGGCCACCGCCGGACGGCTGCGGGCGCGCCAGATGAAGAACAGCCCGATCAGCACCATCGGCAGCGACAGAAGCTGGCCCATGGTCAGCCCCACGACAGGCCCGCCGATCACATGGCCCAGCGGGTTATCGGGGGTGATGAACTGCGCGTCCGCGACGCGGAACAGTTCCACGAACATGCGCGCCAGCCCGTATCCGGCCAGGAAGACGCCGAAGGCCAGCCCCGGACGGCGCAGCCCGCCCGCCCGGACCAAGGCCAGCAGGACCAGGCCCAGCAGCAGACCTTCCAGCCCCGCCTCGTAAAGCTGGCTGGGATGGCGGGCGCAGGGGCCGAACACGCCGGGACAGGTCTGCGCGGCCTCGCCCGGAAAGATCACGCCCCAGGGCAGGTCGGTGGGACGGCCCCACAATTCGGCATTGATGAAGTTCGCGATGCGCCCGAAGAACAGCCCGATGGGCGCGACCACGGCCAAGGCGTCGGCCAGCCGCAGCGCCGGGATGCCATTGGCGCGGCAGAAGGCCCAGGTGGCGACGATGACGCCCGCGAAACCGCCATGAAAGCTCATGCCGCCTTGCCAGACCTTGATGATCTCGGCCGGGTTGGACAGATAGAAGCCGGGTTCGTAGAACAGCACGAAGCCCAGCCGCCCGCCCAGGATCACCCCCAGGATCACCCAGGTCAGCAGGTCGTCCACCCGGTCGGCGCGCATCGGCGCATGGTCGCCCCACAGGGCGTCGCGGCGCATCATCGCGGCAACGACCCGCCAGCCGATCAGCAGCCCGGCCAGATAGGCCAGCGCATACCAGCGCAGCGACAGGGTCAGCCCGCCCAGATGAATTGTGAAGATCTCGGGCGAGATATTGGGAAACGGGATCATGGGGCCTCGGGGCGGTTGCGGCGGGCACGCTAGCCAGCCGGGGCGCGGTGTCAACAGCGGGCCGGGCGGCGTCGCGGCGCGGATGCGGCATGGCGCGCATTGAACCCCCGCGCCGCCCGGCCCATATAGGACGCCAAGCATCTATCGGGGGCGAAGGCCAAATGACCACGCAAAACAAGTTCTTTGACGACATCTCGAAGCTGATGACCAATGCCATGGGCGTGGCCCAGGGCGCCCGGTCCGAGGCGGAAACGGCCATGAAGGGCTGGATCGACCGCTGGCTTGCGGATCGCGATTTCGTGACCCGCGAAGAGTTCGACGCCGTGCGCGAGATGGCGATCAAGGCCCGGACCGAGAATGCCGAGCTGAAGGCCAGGCTGGACAAGCTGGAGGCCGGGCGTCAGGGCTGAACCCGCTCCCTCAGCGCGCCGGAACGGTCATACAGCAGCACCTCGCCCGCGTCGGTCACGACGACGATCCAGTCGCGGGCGAAGGTCACGGCCTCGGCCCTTGACCCGGCGGGCAAGGCGATCGCGTCGGGCAGGTCCGGCAGCACCGGCTGGCCCAGCCGCATCCACAGCAGCGCGACAAGGGCGATCATGCCCAGGCCCATCACCAGGGCCAGCCCCGTCACCAGCCAGCGCAGTAGCCGCAGTTCCGGCACCGCTTTCGCCGCCCTTTTCCAGTCGCTATCATCGTGATCCATGTCGAACCTTGTCGTGACCATCCCGGCCAATCCGCCCGACCGGCTTGATAAGGCGCTTGCCCTTGCGGTGCCAGAGGCAGCGGCGCTGTCGCGCTCGCGGCTGGCGCGGCTGATCGCGGATGGCGCGGTCAGCGGTCCCGATGGCGTGATCCGCGACGGCAAGGCCCGCGTGGCCGAGGGGCAGGATTACAGCATCAGCATCCCGGACCCGGAACCCGTCGAAACCCGCCCCGAGGCGATCCCGCTGGCCATCGTCTTCGAGGACGACGACCTGATCGTCATCGACAAGCCCGCCGGGATGGTCGTCCACCCTGCCCCCGGTTCGCCACGGGGCACCCTGGTCAACGCCCTGCTGGCCCATTGCGGCGATTCGCTGTCGGGGATCGGCGGGGAAAAGCGTCCCGGCATCGTGCATCGGATCGACAAGGACACCTCGGGCCTGCTGGTGGTGGCGAAATCCGACCGCGCGCATCACGGCCTCGCCGCGCAGTTCGAAGCGCATACCGCGCAACGCCGGTACCTGGCGCTGGCCCACGGCGTGATCGACGGCGCCGACCCGCGCCTGCGCGGCACGCCGGGCGTCAGCTTCGAAGACGGCGCGGTGCTGAAGATCACCTCGCGCCTGACCCGGCACGCGACGGACCGGCAGCGGCAGGCGGTGTTCTTCGACAAGGGCCGTCATGCGGTAACGCGGGCACGGATGCTGGAACGCTTCGGCCGGCCGCCCGTGGCGATGCTGGTCGAATGCAGGTTGGAGACAGGGCGCACCCATCAGATCCGCGTCCACATGGCCCATGCGGGTCTGGGGCTGATCGGCGATCCGGTCTATGGGGGTGCGCGTCGCGCTTCGGCCAAGGCGCTCGGCCCGGCGGCGGAGGTGGTATCAGCCTTTCCGCGTCAGGCCCTGCACGCGGCGCATCTGGGTTTCGATCACCCGGTGACGGGCGAGGCGCTGTCCTTCGACAGCCGCCTGCCCCTCGACATGCAGGCGCTGCTGGACATGCTGCGGGGGTCGCCTTGACAGAAACGTGAAGGATCCGCCCCTTACCTGTTTACGATTACCCGTCAGAATGATCCCGATCCCTGCCGGGCCATGCGTGGCGACGGTTCCGCCGGAACCGCTGCCGCGCAGGTTGCGTTCCCCGGATACTTGCGAAAGGCCAGAACCATGGCAAATTACGGAAATCTTCCCGCCCCCAGCCCCGAACAGGGGCTGAACCGTTATCTGCAGGAAATCCGCAAGTTCCCGCTGTTGCAGCCGGAAGAGGAATACATGCTGGCCAAGGCCTGGGCCGACCACCAGGACAGCGAGGCCGCGCACAAGCTGGTCACGTCGCACCTGCGCTTGGCCGCCAAGATCGCCATGGGCTACCGCGGCTATGGCCTGCCCCAGGCCGAAGTCATCTCCGAGGCGAATGTCGGCCTGATGCAGGCGGTCAAGCGGTTCGACCCGGAACGGGGGTTCCGACTGGCGACCTATGCGATGTGGTGGATCCGCGCCTCGATCCAGGAGTATATCCTGCGGTCCTGGTCGCTGGTGAAGATGGGCACCACCAGCGCGCAGAAAAAGCTGTTCTTCAACCTGCGCAAGGCAAAGTCTCGCATCGGCGCGCTTGAGGAAGGCGACCTGCGTCCCGAAAACGTCGCCCAGATCGCCAACGACCTGAACGTGACGGAACAGGAAGTCATCGACATGAACCGCCGCCTGTCAGGCGGAGACGCATCCCTGAATGCGACCGTGGGCAGCGGCGAGGGAGATTCGGCGTCCCAGTGGCAGGACTGGCTGGAGGATGAGGATGCCAACCAAGCCGAAGCCTATGCCGAGTCCGAGGAACTGGACACCCGCCGCCAGATGCTGCTGGCCGCGATGGACGTGCTGAACGACCGCGAAAAGGACATCCTGATCGAGCGCCGCCTGCGCGACGATCCCCTGACGCTGGAGGATCTGTCGGCCCGTTATGACGTCTCGCGCGAACGCATCCGCCAGATCGAGGTCCGGGCCTTCGAAAAGCTGCAGGACCGGATGCGCGTCCTTGCCCGCGACAAGGGCATGAAGGTGCCTGAAAGCGCAACCTGACCCAGGCGGGGCGCGATTGACCTGCCATCGGCGCGCGCTATGGTCGGCTTGAGGATGGCAGACCGGACCCGATGACCGCGCTTACTGACTTTCAACGGCTCGAGGCCCAGGGCTCGTGGCGCGCCGCCCCGGATGCGCCCTTGCGCGAGGTGATCGTTTCGGTGGGCGAAGCGACGCTGGTCCTGTCCGATCCCCGGACCGACCGACCCCTGTCGCACTGGTCCCTGCCAGCCGTGATCCAACTGAACCCCGGCGTCCTGCCCGCTGTCTATGCCCCCGGCCTCGGCAGCGAGGATGAAACCGTCGCCATCGACGATCCCCTGATGATCCAGGCGATCGCCCGCGTCCAGGGCGCCGTTGCCAGCCACCGCGCCCACAGCGGACGGCTGCGCAGCGGGTTGCTGGTCCTGGCGATCCTGGCGGTGCTGGGCGGGCTGGTCTTCTGGCTGCCCGGCGCCCTGGTCGCCCATGCTGCCCGCATCGCGCCGCCCGCCCAGGCCCGCGATATGGGCTGGGCGATCCTGGCTGATCTGGAACAGGGATCGGGCGCGGTGTGCAGGCGCGAATCCGGCCAGGCGGTGCTGGACTGGCTGGCGCCGCAACTTCTCGGCCCCGACGCCGCGATCCGCGTGGTCCCAGGCCCGATCGGCGGCGCCCGCCGCCTTCCGGGGGACATCTATGTGATCGGCAGCGACCTTCTGCGAACCGCTTCCGGGCCCGAATCCGCCGCCGCCCACCTGATCGCCGCCCGCCTTGCCACCCGAGACGAGGATCTCCGCCAGGACGCCGCCCGTCACGCCGGGCTGCTGGCCTCCTTGCGGCTGATGACGCTGGGCCACCTGCCCCAGGACGCCATGCGCGGCTTTGGCGCCATGATGCTCTCGGCCCCGCCGCCCCGGCCCACCGACGCCGACCTGTTGTCCTCCCTGACCGAACGCGGCATCCCGGCCGAACCCTATGCCCGCACCCTGGACCCCACCGGCCAAACGGTCCTGCCGCTGATCGAGGGCGATCCCTTCCGCAACGCCCCCCCCGCCCGCGCGCTGCTGACCGACGAACAATGGCTGGCCCTGCAACAGATCTGCGCGGGCTGAGACCACCGCATCGTTTTCGCCGTTGCGCCCCGCCTCCGCTGCGGCTATTCACGGCCCCAGGCACCCGTAGCTCAGCTGGATAGAGCGCTGCCCTCCGAAGGCAGAGGCCAGGGGTTCGAATCCCTTCGGGTGCGCCAACCTCATCGGTTGGCATGACAGGTAGCCGCAGTTCCTCATGGCCCCCTTTTAGACTTTCTCCAGTATTGAATCTGCTGCGAACTAGGGCGTCAGTCCCGTTCGAACTGGAAGATCGCCAGGCTTCTTTCCCTTTCATTGACCTTCAGACGGCGATTGATCGGGGCGTGCGCTCGAGCGGAACAATCGTTGCGTTCGCAGAGGTAGCAGTTGAGGCCGATGTCGACGGGCTTCAAACGCCCCAGATCCATCCCGTCGGCATAGACCAGCCGCGGTGCATAGGCGACATCACAGCCCAGCCCGATTGCCAGCCTTTGCGCGGGCTGGCCATGAGTGCCGCCAGCGCGCGTCACCGTGCGGGCGATCGAGAAATAGCTGGCGCCCTCGGGCATGCGGATGACTTGGGTCTGGACCTGATCGAACATCTCGAAGGCGGCATGGATGTTCCAGAGCGGACAGGTGCCGCCGAAGCGCGAGAAGGGACACCGCCCGGCGCTGAACCGCTTGGTCATGTTTCCGGCGCGATCCACCCGGACGAAGAAGAACGGGATGCCGCGCGCGCCCTCGCGTTGCAGCGTGGACATGCGATGCGCGGTCTGCTCGAAGCTCGACCCAAAACGGTGGCCGAGAAGCTCGATGTCGTAGCGGCTGGATTCGCAGGCGGCGAGGAAGCGGCGGTAGGGCATCAAGAGCGCGGCGGCGAAGTAATTGGCAAGGCTGACCCGCATCAGCGACACCGCCGCCGGATCGGCCAGCCGCGCATCGTCCACCAGCCGGGTCATCGCCCGTTCCTGTTCCAGCTTGGCCAGCAGGACACCGATCTGGAAGCGGCGGCTGGATTGTCCCAGCAGTTCCGACAGCATCAACTCCTTGCGGTGCAGGTCGAAGCGGCGCAGTTGTTCGCCCATCACCTCGGCCGGCAGGATCCGTACCCGAATGCCATGCGCGGCCAGCCGGGCGGTCAGGGCGACATGGGGCTCGTTGCGATGCAGCCCGAGTTCGTCGGCGAGCGCCTCGGCCTCGCGATCCAGCGCGTCGACGTGGTTGCGGTGCGCATAGAACCAACCCCGCACCGCTTCAACCGGACGGGAGGTTTCGGCCAAAACCTCCACCTTGTCGCGGTCGGTCATCGGGTTGTCCTCGGCCAGCGGCCGCAGCAGGCTTTCGCGGTAGCGGTCATGCAGGCGGATAACCGCGGTGGCGAGGCGGGGGGACGCCTGAAGCACCGCCTCGATCTCGGCTTTCGGCAAGCCACCAAGGTCGAAGGTCGGGTCTTTCAACGCCGCGCCGAACTCGGCCGCAAGCTGTGCGTCGGTCGTGGGCGCGAGTTCCGAGATGTTCAGATCATAGACTTCGGCCAGCTTCATCAGGAACCGGGCCGAGGCGGGGCGCTGATCGGATTCGATCAGGGTGATGTAGCTCGGCGAGACGCCGAGTTCGGTCGCCATCTGCGCCTGGGTCAGGCCGAGCGATGTGCGCAGAACGCGCAACCGCTGGCCGATGATGAGCTTTTCGACGCGCTGCGCCATGTGACAAACCTTACAGAATGACAAGGGCGATCCGACAGACGTTACAGAAACACCCTTTGTTTCAAGGATCATAATGCACATACGGCATGACATTACTAGTGTGACACAAGCCCTGAATCACCGGAGGATGCCATGCCGCTTGATCGCCCGACCACCAGCCTGCCCCCCATCGTCCTGCGCACCGCGCCCGAGGCCGAGCGCGTCCTGACCGCCGAGGCGCTGGCCTTCGTGGCCGAGCTTCAGGCGCGGTTCTCGCTGCGGCTCAACGCGCTGATGGTCGCCCGCGCCCGCCGCCAGGAGCGCATCGACCGTGGTGAGCTGCCCGACTACCTGCCCGAGACCAGGGACATCCGTCAGGGCATCTGGGAGGCGGCGCCGGTGCCGCAGGCGCTGCGTGATCGCCGGGTCGAGATCACCGGGCCGGTGGACCGCAAGATGATGATCAACGCGCTGAACTCGGGCGCCAAGGTCTTCATGGCCGATTTCGAGGACGCCACCGCGCCGAGCTTCACCAATATCATCGCCGGCCATGCCAACATGCTGGATTATCGCGACGGCACGCTGGAGCATGACGATCCCGGAACCGGCAAGTCCTACCGCGTCGGCCCCGACCCGGCGCTGCTGATCGTCCGGCCGCGCGGGCTGCACATGCACGAGGCCAATGTCCTGATCGGCGGCCAGCCGGTCTCGGCCGCGCTGTTCGATTTCGGCCTGACGATCTTCCATTGTGGACGGGCGTTGGCCGCGACCGAACGTGGGCCCTTCTACTACCTGCCCAAGCTGGAAAGCCATGACGAGGCGCGGATGTGGAACGACGTGTTACTGTTCGCGCAGGAGAGTGTCGGGCTGCCCAAGGGCACGATCAAGGCCACCGTCCTGATCGAGACGCTGCCCGCCGCCTTCGAGATGGACGAGATCATTTGGCAGCTGCGCGACCATATCGCCGGGCTGAACTGCGGTCGCTGGGACTATATCTTCAGCTATATCAAGACCCTGCGCAACCACGGCGCCTATGTTCTGCCCGACCGGGCCGAGGTGACGATGGACCGTGCCTTCCTGGCCGTCTACGCGGCGCGGCTGGTCAAGGTCTGCCACCGCCGCGGCATCCACGCCATGGGCGGCATGGCGGCGGCGATTCCGGTCAAGGGCGATCCGGCGGCGAACGAGGCCGCCTTTGCCCGCGTCCGCGCCGACAAACTGCGCGAGGTCCAGCTTGGCCATGACGGCACCTGGGTCGCGCATCCCGACCTGGTGCCGGTGGCGCGCGAGGTGTTCGACGCCGAGATGCCGGGCCTGAATCAGATCCGCAAGCAGCGGCAGGAATGGCGGATAGAGCCGGCGATGCTGCTGAAGCCGCACGAGGGCCGCGTCACCGAACAGGGTGTGCGCACCAACATCGCGGTGGCCGTCGAATATCTGGCGCAATGGCTGTCGGGGCGCGGCGCGGTGCCGATCAACAACCTGATGGAGGACGCCGCGACGGCCGAGATTTCCCGCGCCCAGCTTTGGCAATGGCTGCGTCATGGCGTGGCGGTGGACCTGGGCGGGGGTGGCGAGCGCCGTTTGACGGCCGAATGGCTGGGCGAACTGGTGCAGGCCGAGATCGGGGAGTGTCCTGAACTTTGTGTATCTGACCGGCTCCATGCGGTTTCAGATACTCAAGCGTCGAAGCGCTCGCCGAACATTATGGCGAACTGGTTGCGGGCCGCAA
>NZ_JBQEOI010000020.1:0-59073 GCF_052045125.1 Paracoccus sp. 22332 | reverse complement strand
GATGTTGAAGGCCTTCGCCGCCTGACGCTGGCTCATGCCCGCCGCGCAGGCCTGGCGAACCCTGAGATATAGTTCCACGCTGAAAATCCTCGCGCCCTCCCTGCTGCCGCAGAAAGGGAAAGGGTGGACGACTTTTACGCCGCCCGCAGCAGCTCCATGCCGCCGCTTCCGTGGACTAGTTTCTCACCGCCGTTCTCAGCGGATCGTCGACGTCACTGCCGATGCAGGGGCCGGTATGGGCATCTTCGAGGAGTTGCACGGCCTCCCCGGCCCTGATGCGTTCGCGCGTCATCTCAAAGCGGCGATCTCGAAGAACTATGGCCACGCCTCTATCGCATTCCTGACGAAGCTGGTTGAGGCACCCAGCAATAATGTCGAGCGTGCCGCAGTGCTGATGAAAGCGTTCCAGGAACAGAATACCGTTTCTGGTGCGGATGGTCAGGTGTCTCGTGTTCTGGCCCGCTTCGCACTAGCAGCTGCGGCCGGTGAACTCGCGCTGGAGTTCGGCGTGTTGCCTTGGTCATCGGGTGAAGCATTCGACGCGGCCCGCACGTGCTTTCGAGCATGGATCGTCGGGCGCGGGGGCACTGAAGCTGCCGAGGATCGCGATGCCCTCACCACCGTGCGCCGCTTCCTGGAAGCACACGGCTCCAGCCGCTTCGAACTGATCCATGGCGAGGATAACACTGCAGGCGAGCAAGCCATCGACAGCCGTATCATCAACCGGGCAGGGTTTGTCCGCCACCGGGCAGGTGAGCGGGAATACATCTTCCTGCCTGAGACGTGGAAAGATGTCTGTGCGGGGATGGACCCCGGCCGTGTGGCGAAGGTGCTTGTTGAGCGTGGCTTTATGCTGACTGGGAGCGACGGCAAGCCTCAGGTCAAGCAGCGCCTTCCCGGAATTGCGAAGCCGGCACGCTGCTATGTCGTCTCATCGTCGATCCTGGCTGATGACTAAGCTTGTTCCCCTTGTTCCCCAAGCGCGAAAACGTGGGGAACAGGAATTTGCCCAATGTTTTCAGCATTGTTCCCCATGTTCCCCGTGTTCCCCACAAGAAATGTCTACCTGGAGATAGAAATGCCCTTCAAAGCTCCCAGAATTTGCTCATGCGGCAAAGTCGTCCCAGTAGGGGTGAAGTGCGAATGTCAGAAGGCCCGCAAGCGGGCCAGCGACAAGGTATATGATGCCAAGCGGCCGAATGCCCGCCAGCGCGGCTATGACAAGACCTGGGAGAGGGCAGCAAAGCTCTTCCTGTCCAGGCGAGAAAATCGGCGCTGTGTCGTGTGCGGGGATCCGGCAACCGTTGTGGATCACCGTATACCATTCAAAGGGAACGACGAGCTTAGGATGGACCCAGCCAACTGGCAGCCGATGTGTCGCCCTTGCAACTCTCGGAAGAACGTCCGCGCTGAAGGTGGTTTCGGCAGGAGTCGGCGCGAAGAACAATAACTGCGGAGGCCCTCGGCTCTAGGGCCTTCCAAGCTGCAAGCCGCATACCACGACTGTTTATCCTGTCCGATAATATGCACTGGACGCCCCAATGTGTGTTTATCTGCACAGGCTAGAGCTTCTTGTCCTGTCCGATAAACGACATCAGTCTCGGCGAAAGGTCACCTCGCACAGGCACCGGCAATCCTCACTGCTGAAAAGCCTACTGCTCAGGTGGGATGCCAGTTGTGGATCTGGTGCTTTGACAGCAGCATCATTGGCAGCATGCATACAGAGGATGAGATGACCGAACACTCCGATAACCCGAACATGGCCGCGCGTTTCATGATCGACCAACAGATGATGGATGCTCTGCAAAAGTCAGTCGATCACGGTGCCACTGTATGGTTTGCCGCATTGAGGATGATGGAGACAGGGACCATTCAGATGGTGGCGAACTTCGGCGCTGAATATACTGCCACGGTCCTCCGCGACATGCTGGCCAACATCGAGGCCGGAAAGCTGAACTACCGCGAAGGCAACTTCAGTTACTCACCACCTCCGCGCTGAAGGGCACAGTGACCTCCTGGTGGGTGTGCGGATTGCCGTCCGCTGGCTGTGCATGGCGCACCATAGACAATGGCACACCATGCAACGGAAGATTACGGAACCTGCGCCTTAAACATCATCTGCTGGATCGCATCGACCTTTTCGAGAACTACCAACTTATGACCTTCGGGGCCTTTCAGCCCGGTCAGATAAACGATGGATCTTGCGCCGTCCAAGTATGGTTCAAAAGCAACGATGTGGTTGATAGCGATAGTAACCGGGGTGGATGAGTTACCGTTGACCCGACTGAGTGTGATGAGCATGGCGCCTCCTTGATGTGTGCCGCCATGACCATACCGCAGGCGACCTGACCTGCAATCACCCAAACCCCGCAGCAGATGCGCCCCGCACGACATGCACCCGCAGCAGATCCGGGGTCGACGCTTCATGCCGGGGGGGAGTGGTCCCGAACTTTGCCCTAATGGCGGGGACCAGCGCGGGGGGTTTCGCGCAAGATATGACCGAATTGGAGATTTTGGGAATGAGCCTTTGCGGTCCTATTCCCCTTGTTCCCCAGGCCCTCGCGACATGGGGAACAGCGAATTCCTCAATAAAATAAGGGGTGTTCCCCATGTTCCCCTTGTTCCCCGCGACAAATGCGCTTCCCGACAAACAGACACTGAATACCAGGTCACGAAGGCAGCGGAGGGAACGCAAACCAGACCGAAGGCTGCTGCCCATGCGGTGTCTCCATGCCTAACGCAAGCACAGCGAATCACTAGAACAGTATAGGACGAAGAACCCTCTCTCTTGCTGCATTCGAGATGGGAGCAGGCCCTCTCGAAGCACCTGCCTCCTCACCTTTCCGTTATGGTGAATGCCCATGGGCCTGAGGCTATCTTGGTTCCGCCGTGGTTCCACAACATGAGCAAAGCAAAAGGCCGCCCCGAAGGACGGCCATTTTTCTCAACATTTCCACTGGATTAGTGGTGCCGGTGAAGGGACTCGAACCCCCGACCCCATCATTACGAATGACGTGCTCTACCAGCTGAGCTACACCGGCATCTGGTGAGGGGCCGGATAACAGGTTCCCCGGCGAGGGAAAAGGGGGCACGGGATTTTTTCTGCCCCCCTCTCCGTCAGGGGCGGGTCTTGCCCTCGGTCCAGTCGGCATCCTCGGGCGGCAGGACATCGGGGCGGATCAGGATCGGTTCGGGATCCGTGGCCGGCACCGGCCTGACCGAGGGCTGCGGCGCTGCGCGGATCTCGGACTGGGCCGGGGCGGGTTCAGGGGTGGTGATGGTGCTGGCGGGTTCGACCGTGACGTAGTCGGTCTCGCGCGGGACCATGCCGGGGGCGACATGGGCGACTTCGACCGGACGCGTCTTGGCGGCAGGCTTGGCCGGCGCATCCGGTGCCGGGATGTCGGCAGGCGGCACGTCCTCGACCTTTGGGGCAACAGGCGGCTGAGGTTTCGGCGCGCCGACCAGCAGGGGCAGCATCTCGGCGCCGGGGGCAGCCATGGCGGCGGTGGCGCGCGTCTCGGGTTCGCGCCAGGTCAGGGTGTCGAAACCGCCGCAGCTGTCGCAGACCGGCGCCCAGTCGCCCATCACGTTGTGGCACTTGTCGCAGACCCATTGCGGACCGCGCGATGCCGTCAGCGCGCGCGTCAGGTAACCGCGCACCACGCTGTCGTCCGCCCCTTCGCCGCGTTCGACCGCCGCCATGATCGACAGCGTGCGCACGGTCGGATGCCTTTCGGCCAGATCGCCCAGCGCGCGGCGGGCGCCGGGGAAATCCTCGGCCGCCAGCAGCAGTTCCGCGCGCAGCAGGCGCGATTCCTCGTCATTGGGATTCTTCGAGATCAGGCGGTCGAACCGCGTCAGGCGGGCGGCAGGCGTTTCGTCCGGGACGATCTCGGCATAGGCGGCGGCGATATCGGGATGGGGCCGCACCGACCAGGTTTTCTCAAGCACGCGCGAGGCGTTGCGGAAATCCTTCTGCGCGATATAGCTGCGCGCGGCCAGCACCGCCGCCGGGATCAGATCCGGCGACGCCTTGTTGGCGGAAATCGCGGCCTCGCGGGCGCTGATGGAATTGCCCTGTGCCAGAACCTCGGCCGCTTCCTGCAAGGCCAGCACCGCGTCGCGGCGGATATGCACGTCCTGGGGCAGGTCGCCCTGGCGGCGCTTGTCCTTCAGAACCTGACGCGCGCCCTTCCAGTCGTTCTCGCGCATCTCCAGTTCCAGCAGGGTGTCCTGCAACTCGCGGTGACGCGGCTTCAGGGCATAGGCCTTTTGCGCCAGCAGCAGCGCGGTCGCGGTATCGCCCTCGTCGATCTTCTGGCGCATCAGGCCGCGGATGCCGACAAAGCGAGTGCGGTCGTCCTCCAGCAGCTTGCGATAGATCTGGCCCGCGCGGGCCTTGTCGCCGGCAACCTCGGCCGCCTGGGCGGACAGCAGGTTGGTGATATGGGGCATGTGCAGGTATTTCTCGGCGCGGGTGGCCTTGTCCTGCGCCAGCTTGCCTTCGCCGGACGCGACCGCCAGCATCCCCTCGCCAAGCGCCTCATAGCCCTTGCGTTCGCGGGACCGGGCGAAATAGCGGTCGATGGCGGTTTCGTCCCCCGCGATGAAGCGGATGAAGGCCAGGGCCAGGCCCAGGGCCTTGAAGACCAGCCAGGCCAGAACCATCAGCACCAGCAGGGCCACCACCGCCTTGACCGGGGTCAGCGCGTATTCGGTGCCCGCATATTCCACGCGCAGCATCTGGCCGGTTTCCGACAGATGCACGGCGCCAAGCGCGATCACCAGGACGACCGCAAAGAAGAACAGGATTTTCAACAGGGACAGCAACATGCCCGGACCTCAGTTTGCAGGGGCCGACAGGTCGGACAAGGCCGCCTGCGCATCGCGATAGGCGGTCGCGCCCGCCAGCCAGTCCGCCATGGCGGGGGCGGCGCGGGCGTCGTCGGGCAGCGCGCCGATCTCGGTCACGGCATCGGCGATCCGCCCTTCCTGGACGGCGGCGTCGGCGCGCGACAGGACCGCATCGGGATCCGTCCCCTCGCGCGGGACGATGGATCGGGCGCCGGTCTGGGCGCGCAGGAAATTGCCGAACAGGCTGCCGTTGCCGGTGGCGCTGTCCTGACGCAGCGAGGTGCGCAGGGCGGCGCGCGCGGCTTCGGGGAACCCGGCCTGCAGGCTGTCGAGGCTGGGAACCTCGCGCGTCAGCGCCTCGGGCGCCTCAAGCCCGACGCCCTCCAGCGTCTGGCGCGCCTCGTCCGGGGCGATGCCGCGATCCAGGGCGGATTGCAGCGCGGCGATGGCGGCCACGGCCTCGGCCCGGCGGGTGCTTTCGGCGGCGGCCTGCTGCAACTGCTGCGCCTCGGCCTGGGCGGCGTTGATCTGCGCCTGCGCGGCCTGGGCTGCGGTCTGCAACTGCTGTTCCAGCGTATCGGCCTGGTCGGCCAGGGTCTGGACGCGGGCGGCAAGGTCGGGGTCGATCTGCGGGCGGGCGCTCAGTTCGCGAATCTGGGCGGCCTGATCCTCGATCTGCTGGCGCAGCGCCGCCAGATCCTCGGCCGAGGCGCCGGTGGTCTGCGGGGCGGCATCGGGGGCAGCCGCAAGCTCGGCGCGCAGGGCGTCGATCTGTTCGGCGGTCGCGGCCTCGGCCGCGCTGACGGCCTCGCTGCGAATCGCTGCGACATCGACATCGGGGGCGGCTGCGGCGGGCTGTTCGGGCAGCCAGGCGGCGGGCAGATGCGGCAGCGCCCAGATCGTCGCCGCCGATCCCAGCCCGGCGGCGACGACGCCGCCCAGGACGACCGGCCAGAAGCCGGTCTTCTGCACCGTGACCTTCTGCGCAGGCGCCGCAGCCGCAGCCGCAACCTCGCGCACCGGCGGATCCTTCGGCGGGGCGTCTTTCGGCGCATCTTTCGCCCCGGCGGGGGTCTTGTCCTTGCCGGGCTTGTCGGCGGCCTTGCGCGCGGCCGCAGGGTTCTGGCCGGTCTTGTCGCCCAGAAGGGTGGACTCGATCGGCCTGATCTCTCCGCCCGTCGCGGCGGCCGACGAGCCGTCGCCCGCGCCGATGGGGGACCGGGCGATCACGCCCGGGTCGGCGGCGTCCTTTTTCAGCATCAGGGGCGTCTTGTCCTGCGGGGTTTCGGAATGGCTGTCGCTTTTGGTCTTGTCTGGCTTTTTCACGTCATGTCCCCGTCTCGCGGCGGCAGCATGGCCGCGCCTGGCCGCAGCCTAATGAGACGGGGGCCGCTTCTCAACCCGCCCTAAGCATCATTGTTCCGCCAAAGCCAGGGCGCGGACGGCCGCAGCCATCGCCGCCGCATCGGGCCGTTCGGCCACCGCATGACCGGCGGCGGGGCCGTCCCAGGCGGCCCAGGCGGCATCGCTGATCGCCGCCACCCGCAGCGGCGCCCGCGCCCCCCGCGCCGCATCCGCCACCAGCCGGGCACTGCGGGGCGAGAACAGCGGCAGCACGACCGGGCCGTCGCCCGCCAGCAGCGCCCGCGCCTGGGCCGTCAAGGGCACCGCCTGCTGGTCATAGACCACCATCCCCGGCACCGGCAGCCGCTTGGCCAGGTGACGGCCATGCGGATGGATCAGCGGCACCCCGGCGCCTTCGATCAACGGCAGCAGCCCTTCGGCGAAACCGTTGCCCGCGCGCACGTCGAACCCCGCCGCCCGTGCGACCCGCGCCGTATGCCCGCCCACGCACAGCGCCAGCCGCCCGCGCCCCGGCCCCGCCGCAGCCACCGCCTGGGCCGAGGTGAAGACCAGCCCCGGCGCATCCCGCAGCGCCGCGCCATCGTGATCCACCGCCACGATCCGCAGGATCGGAGAGATCGCCGCCCGCCATTCCGGCAGCATCGCCGCAAAGCGCCGCGAATCCGCCTGGGGGCGGGTCAGCAACAGGACCGGCCGCTTGGTGCTGGACATTGGCATCCCCCCTGTCCGATGCTAGGGCCATAGGCCTAAGCGCCATTCCCCCGCCCGGCAAGAGCATGGACGACACCCAGATTTTCCTTGGCATCGAAAGCAGTTGCGACGACACCGCCGCCGCGCTTGTGACGGGCGACCGGCGGATCCTGTCGTCGGTCGTCAGCAGCCAGACCGCGCTGCACGCCGATTTCGGCGGCGTCGTGCCGGAAATCGCCGCCCGCGCCCATGCCGAGCGGCTGGATCTGGTGGTCGAGCAGGCGCTGGCGCAGGCAGGTGTGGCGCTGTCCGATGTCACGGCGGTCGCCGTCACGGCGGGGCCGGGGCTGATCGGCGGGGTGATGGCGGGCGTGATGTGCGCCAAAGGCATCGCCGCCGGGGCCGGCCTGCCGCTGGTCGGCGTGAACCACCTTGCGGGCCATGCGCTGACGCCGCGCCTGACCGACGGCATCGGCTTTCCCTATCTGATGCTGCTGGTCTCGGGCGGGCATTGCCAGTTCCTGCGCGTGGACGGGCCGCAGGATTTCACCCGCCTGGGCGGCACCATCGACGACGCCCCCGGCGAGGCGTTCGACAAGCTGGCCAAGCTGTTGGCCCTGCCCCAGCCCGGCGGCCCCTCTGTCGAGGCCGAGGCCGCGAATGGCGATCCCGACCGCTTCGCCCTGCCCCGCCCGCTGCTGGACCGGCCGGGCTGCGACATGTCCTTCTCGGGGCTGAAAACCGCCGCCCTGCGGCTGCGCGACCAGTTGATCGCCGACCAGGGCGGATTGCGCCAGCAGGACCGCGCCGATCTTTGCGCCGCCTTCCAGCAGGCCGTGGCCGAGGTTCTGGCCGAGAAATCCCGCCGCGCCCTGGCCGCCCATCCGGTGCCGGTGCTGGCTGTGGCGGGCGGGGTCGCCGCCAACCGCACCATCCGCGCGGCCTTGCAGCAGGTGGCGCGGGACGCGGGCGCGCGCTTCATGGCCCCGCCGCTGGCGCTATGCACCGACAACGGCGCGATGATCGCCTGGGCAGGGGCGGAACGCTTTGCCCTGGGCCAGCGCGACGGCATGGACCTGGCCGCCCGCCCCCGATGGCCGCTGGACCGCGACGCGGCGCCAATGCTGGGCGGCGGCAAGAAGGGGGCCAAGGCATGAGCGTGGCGATCCTGGGCGCGGGCGCCTTCGGCACGGCGCTTGCGGTGGCGCTGTCGGCCAATGGCCCGGTGACGCTGTGGGCGCGCGACATCCGCTGGGGGCGCGACAACCCCCGCCTGCCGGGCGTGACGCTGCCCGACGCGATCCGCGTCACCGACGACCTGGGCACTGCCGCACGGGCCGACACGCTGCTGCTGGCCTTGCCCGCGCAGGCGCTTGGCGGCTTCCTGGCCGATCACGCGGGCCTGCTGGACGGCAGGACGCTGGTCAGCACCGCCAAGGGCATCGACCTGTCGCGCCTGACCGGCCCCTCGACCCTGCTGGCGGGGGCCTGCCCGCAGGCCACCATCGCCGTGATGACCGGCCCGTCCTTCGCCGCCGACATCGCGCGCGGGTTGCCCACCGCGCTGACCCTGGCCTGCGCCGATGCCGACGCGGGCCGGGCGCTGCAACACGCGCTGTCCACCCCGGTGCTGCGGCTCTACCGTACCGCCGACGTGACCGGCGCGGAACTGGGCGGCGCGCTGAAGAACGTCATCGCCATCGCGGCGGGCGTGGTGATCGGCGCGGGCCTGGGCGACAGCGCCCGCGCCGCCATCGTCACGCGCGGCTTCGCCGAAATGACCCGCCTCGCCGCACGGCTTGGCGCGCGGCCGGAAACGCTGACGGGGTTGTCCGGCTTGGGCGACCTGACGCTGACCTGCACCTCGGCGCAGTCGCGCAACTTCCGCTATGGCCAGGCGCTTGGCGCGCGCCAGCCCTTCGACAGCACCACGACCGTCGAAGGCGCCGCCACCGCCCGCGCGGTGGCCGCCCTGTCCGCCCGGATCCGCTGCGACATGCCCATCGCCGCGATGGTGGCGGCCCTTGCCGAAGGCCGGGTTTCCGTCGAAAACGCGTCCGAGATGCTGATGACCCGCCCCCTGAAGGAGGAATGATGCCCCTGTTCGCCCTGATCTGCCGTGACAAGCCCGGCGCCCTGGAAACCCGCATGGCCAACCGCGAGGCGCATCTGGCCTATGTCCGCGACACCGGCGTGGTGCTGTTCGGCGGCCCGATGCTGACCGACGGCGAAATGCGCGGATCGCTGCTGGTGCTCAAGGCCGACAGCCTCGACGCGGCGAAGGCCTGGTCGGACCGCGATCCCTATGCCCTTGCCGGGCTGTTCGATTCGGTCGAGATCACCGAATGGAAGAAGGTGATCGGCTGATGGCCTATTGGCTGTTCAAGTCCGAACCGGACGTGTTCGGCTGGGACGATCTTGTCGCGAAGGGCGACAAGGGCGAGGAATGGGACGGGGTCCGCAACTATCAGGCCCGCAACTTCATGCGCGCCATGAAGGCGGGCGACCTGGGCCTGTTCTACCATTCCAACATCGGCAAGGAAGCCGTGGGCATCGTCCAAGTCATCGCCGAGGCCCATCCCGACAGCACCACCGACGATCCGCGATGGGAATGCGTGGACGTGAAGGCCGTGAAGCCCCTGCCCCGGCCCATTTCGCTGGACCAGGCGAAACAGGAACCGGCGCTGAAGGACATGGTGCTGGTCAACAACTCGCGCCTGTCGGTACAGCCGGTGACAGATGCCGAATGGGCGACGATCATGAAACTGGCGGGGCTGTGACGGCCGCCCCTTCACCTTTGCCCAAATATCCCACGGGGGTCCGGGGGTGTGAAACCCCCGGCTTGCCGCTTCATCTCGCCGCGCCGCCGCATTAGGATCCGCGCGGCACAACCACAGGAAACACCCATGAGCCAGCGTCTGCATCTTGTCTTCGGCGGCGAATTGACCGACCCGCAGGGCACCCAGTTCCGCGACACGGACAATATCCACATCGTCGGCATCTTCCCCAACTACCAGACAGCCTATGATGCCTGGAAGGCCGAGGCCCAGCGGACCGTGGACAGCGCCCATACCCGCTATTTCATCGCCCACCTGCACCGCCTGCGGGACGAGGAAACCGCCGCCAGCGCAACCGAGGAGCTGGAGGTCAGGGGCTGATCGCCCGCGCCGGGCGCGCGCGGGGCGCTGTCATGGCCGGAACCGGGATCGGGCGGCTTGCCCTGTGGATGCGGCGCGCCCGGATCCCCGCACCGGACGACGCGGTCGCGCCCGAAATCCCCTCGGGGACCGGCCCGCTGCTGCTGGTCCAGATCGCCCCCGAGGCCCGCGCGGCCTTTGCCCAGGTGCAGCGCCGCCTGATGCGCAGCAGGCCCGACCTGCGGATTTTCGACGCGGGCGACCCTTCCCCCGCACAGGCCGAATTGCTGATGCAGGCCGGACCGGCTGCCGTGCTGCTGATGGGCACCGACCTGCCCGCCGCGCTGATCCAGGCGGCCAGCCGCCGGGGCCTGCCCATCGTCCTGGCCGAAGGACGCTTTTCCCCCGAGGATACCGCCTGGACGCTGAAGGCCAGCGCGCGGCGCGAATTGCTGCGCCAGGTCCGGGCGATCCTTGTCACCGACCCGGCCAGCCGCTTGGTCGCCCTGCGCATGGGCGCGGACCGCAAGCGCGTGACCCTGACCGGCCCGGTCGCCGAAATCCGCGACCCCCTGCCCTGTTCCGAGGCCGAGCGCAGCGTCATCGCCCAGCTTCTGCGCGGCCGCCACGCCTGGCTTGCCGCCTCGGTCCCCCCGGACGAGGAACAGGCGGTCCTGACCGCCCATCACGCGGCCCTGGCCCAGTCGCATCGGGCGCTGCTGTTCCTCGCCCCGCGCGATCCCGACCGCATCGCCCCCCTGGCCGAGGCGATCGAGGCCAGCGGCCTGACCGTCGCCCGCCGGTCCCTGGAAGAGGATCCGACCGACGACGTGCATGTCATGCTGACCGACGGCCCGACCGAGATGGGCCTGTGGTATCGGCTGGCCCCCGTCACCTATCTGGGCGGCACGCTGGGAGGCGACGACGCCGCCGCGCGCCACCCGTTCGAACCCGCAGCCTTGGGTTCGGCCATCGCCCACGGTCCCCATACCGACCGTTTCGCAGCCGAATGGCAGCAGTTGCGCGGCGCGGGCGCGGCGCGCCAGGTCGCCGATGCGGACGACCTGGCGGCCGCCATCGCCGAACTGTCCCAACCCGACCTGATCGCGACGCTGGCCAGCAACGCTTGGACCGTCAGCACCGGCGGCGCGGACGTGACGCTGCGCATCTGCGCCCCGGTCCTGGACGCCATCGGAAAGGCCACGCCATGAGACGCGCACCCGCCTTCTGGTATCAGCGCCCGCCCAGCCTGGCCGCGCGCCTGCTGTCGCCGCTGGGTGCAGCCTATGCCCGCGCCACTGCGCGGCGCCTGGCGGGCGGGGTACGGGCGACGGTCGGTGTGCCGGTGATCTGCGTCGGCAACCTCAATGCCGGGGGCACCGGCAAGACGCCCACCGTCATCCACCTGCAACAGGCGCTGCAAGCGCGCGGCGTCGCGGTGCATGTCGTCTCGCGCGGCTATGGCGGCAGCGCGGCAGGACCGCTGCGGGTGGTCGAATCCTCTCACGATGCCGCGCTGACCGGGGACGAGCCGCTGCTGATGGCCGCTTTCGGTCCGGTCTGGGTCGCCAAGGACCGGCTGGCGGGCGCGCGCGCGGCGGTGGAGGACGGCGCGCAGGCGATCATCCTTGACGACGGCTTCCAGGATCCCGCCTTGGCCCATGACCTGTCGCTGGTGGTCGTCGACGCCGCCAAGGGCTTCGGCAACGGGCTGTGCGTCCCCGCCGGGCCGCTGCGCGAACCCGTGGCGGCGGGCCTGGCGCGCGCCGACCTGCTGCTGTCCATCGGCCCGGCGGACGCCCAGGCCCGTTTCACCGCCCCCCCAGGCCCGCCGCATCTGCGCGGCGCCCTGGCCCCCCTGCCCATGGGCATGGACTGGCAGGGTCACCGCGTCCTGGCCTTCGCCGGGATCGGCCACCCCGAGAAATTCTTCGCCACCTTGACCGGCTTGGGCGCCGAGTTGGTCCGGGCCGAGGCGTTGGAGGACCACCAGCCCTTCACTCCGGCCCTGCTGACCCGGCTGGAGACCGAATCGCGGCTTCTGGGCGCACAGCTTGTCACCACCGAAAAGGATGCGGCACGCCTGCCCCGGTCCTTCCGGTCCAGGGTGATGACCCTGCCCGTGCGCCTTGCCATCGACGACCCCTCGCCCCTGGACCAGGCGCTGGACCGGCTGTTTCCGCGCGGCTGATCTTTGCAATCCGCGCGGCAATTCCGATATAGGGCGGGACCGGGCCATCACGGCCCACAGGGAAAGACACAGGCATGTCGCAGAACGCCATTCAACGGCTGGGCTTCTATCTGCTGGTTCTGGTGACGCTCTATGCTTCGTTCGGGGCGGGGTAAGGATATGGCGCAGCGTTTTGGCGGACGGTATTCGCCCGGCCTGGGATCGCAGGACGACAACCGCAACCCCCCGCCTGCGGCGCAGATCCGGCACCCGCTGGCGTCCCGCCCCAAATATGTGACCATCGCGGCGCTGCCGTTCCTGTTCGGGGCCTTCTTCCAGGATCCGGCGGGCATGGCGGGCAACTTGGCGGCCTTTGGCGTGATCGCCAGCGGCATGTGGATGACCCGCGAAGGCCTGGCCGCCGAAGCCGCCTATCAGGTGCGCCGCGTCGCCCGCCGCCCGGCGATCCCGCGCAAGCTGTTCGGCAGCGTCCTGACCGGCCTCGGCCTGGGCCTGGGGATGGCCGAACCCGGCAGCCTGGCGGGCGCGGGCATCGTCGGCGCGACCGGGATGGTGCTGCACTGGCTGGCCTTCGGGGCCGATCCGATGCGCGACAAGGGCATCGCCGCGACCGACGGCTTCCAGGGGGAACGCGCCCAGAAGATGATCGACGAGGCCGAGGGCCACCTGGCCCAGATGCGCGACGCGATCCGCGCCGTCGGCGACCGCCAGCTGGACGCGCGGGTGGAGCGGTTCGCCGCCACGGTCGGCGACCTGTTCGATCGCGTGCGCAGCAATCCCGGCGATCTGTCGGCGGCGCGGCGATACCTGGGCGTCTACCTGATGGGCGCGCGCGACGCGACGGTCAAGTTCGCGGACCTCTATCGCCAGACCTGGGATCCGAAGGTTCGGGCGTCTTACGGAACGTTCCTGGACGATCTGGAAAAAGATTTCAGTGCCAAGTCGCGCCGCCTGCTGGAAGGCGACCGGACCGATCTGGAAATCGAGATCTCGGTCCTGCGCGAAAGACTCGCGCGCGAGGGGGTGCGCACCGCCGAGGCAACGGGCGACCCCGCGCAACTGGACGCGCCCCGCACGGAAACCGCGCGCTTCCTGGACGGCCTGCTGACCCCCGACCGGGACAAGGCGCGCTGATCCGGCGATGCCGCGCTTTGTGTTGAAGATCGAATACGACGGCCGTCCCTTTGCCGGATGGCAGGCCCAGGCCGATCAGCCCTCGGTCCAGGGCGCGGTCGAGGCTGCCCTGGCCCGGCTGGACCCCGGCTTTGCGTCAGGCGCGCGGATCGCGGCGGCAGGGCGGACGGATGCGGGCGTCCATGCGACGGCGCAGGTCGCCCATGCCGATCTGGCGCGCGACTGGGATCCGTTCCGGCTGGCCGAGGCACTGAACTTTCACCTGAAACCCGCGCCGGTCGCCATCTTGGCCGCCGCCCGCGTCTCCGAGGATTTCCACGCCCGCTTCTCGGCCACCGAGCGGCGCTATCTGTTCCGCCTGCAAGCCCGCCGAGCCCCCGCGACACATGATCGCGGTCTGGTCTGGCAGGTGCTGCACCCGCTGGACGCGGACGCGATGCGGCAGGCGGCGGCGCATCTGGTCGGGCGGCACGATTTCACGACCTTCCGGTCCGCGATGTGCCAGTCGGCCAGTCCGGTCAAGACGCTGGACGAGATCCGGGTCGAGGAAAGCCCGATTCCCCATGGCCGGGAATACCGCTTTCACCTGCGCGCCCGGTCGTTCCTGCACAACCAGGTCCGGTCCATCGTGGGGACATTGGAACGCGTCGGGGCCGGGTCGTGGCACCCGGACCGCGTGGCCCAGGCCCTGTCGGCCCGCAACCGCGCCGAATGCGGCCCGGTTTGTCCGCCGCACGGGTTGTATCTGTGCGGCGTCGGATACCCGCGCGATCCGTTCGCGGCCTAGGACCGGCCCCGCCTTCTGGGCCTTTCGTCCTTGTATCCGAGGACGATCTTGAGAGTGTTCCACATGATCCACAGGTCCAGGCGGATATCGCGGTGGCGCTGATAGATCAGGTCGATCTTCAGCTTGGCGGGCAGGCAGCGGCGGTAATAGGCCCGCTCGGTCGCCTCGGCGCTTGTGCAGCGCGCCAGGATCCGATCCTCGTGGCGGTGATAGATCAGCGTCGCCAGCCCGGTCACGCCGGGGCGGCTTTTCAGCACCTGCGCATAGACCGCCGGAAAGCGTTCGACATATTCGCGCAGCGGCGGGCGGGGGCCGACGAAGCTCATGTCGCCGCGCAGGATGTTGAACAGCTGCGGCAGCTCGTCGATGCGCGTGCGGCGCAGGAAATGGCCCAGCGGCGTGATGCGCCAGTGCTTGTGCGCGCCGGTGGCGCCGAAATCCTCGTTCTCGGGGATCATGGTGCGGAATTTCAGCTGCCGGAACGACCGGCCCGGCGCCCGCATCCGTTCGGCCGAATAGAAGATCGGCCGGCCCTGCTGGATCAGCATCAGAACCGCCACGACCCCGATGATCGCGGACACCGGGATCAGCAGGATCAGCGCCAGGGCCAGATCGAACAGCCGCTTGCGGCGGGGCGAGGGCTTGCTGATCTGGGAGTGGCCGTCGACCGCGAACCAGGCCATTTCCGGCACGGCGAGGCGTGCCGATCTTGTCTTGTCCCAGTCGTGGTGGATCGTCACGATGCCTGCCCTGTGCCGCCCTGCGAACGTCTCGTTCTTGTCAAGCGGAGTAGCACAGCCGCCGATCCAAGAAAACCGCAACCGCGCCGATCCCCCCGAATGACTTGCGCCACCATGGCAAAGGGGTCACTGTCAGCGCGGAAAAGAACGACACGAAAGCGGATGATGCGGAAATTTCTTGTCATGCTGGACGACAGCCGGGAATGCCTGAACGCAATGCGCTTTGCAGCCATGCGGGCATCGAATTCCGGCGGCGCGGTGACGGTGCTGGCGGTCATCCCCCCCAACGAGATCCAGCACGGCTTCGGCGTCGCCGACGTCATGCGCGCCGAGGCCTATGAACGGATCGAGGCGCATTTCGAAGTTTACGCCAAGTGGATGAGAATGCGCCCGAAAGTCGAGCCGGAACTGGTCATCCGCGAGGGCGACCCGGCCGAACAGCTGCTGGCCTATCTGAACGAAGACCCGACAGTGGGCATCGTCGCCATGGGGCTGGGATCGGACCGCTCGGCCCAGAATCCGGTGCTGACTCGGCTGATGCGCGATGCCGCGACCCTGCCTTGCCCCATCACCCTGGTGCCCGCCGACATCTCGAAGGAACGGCTGGAGGCGATCACCTGACCCCCCGCCGCGCTTGACCTGCAGGCCCGCCATAGCCATATCCGGTCCAAAGGAGCCTTGGCCAATGTTCATCCAGACGGAAACCACACCGAACCCCGCGACGTTGAAGTTTCTTCCCGGCGAAATCGTGATGGAGGACGGCACCGCCGACTTCCCCGCCCCCGACAATGCCGCCGGCTCTCCCCTGGCGCGCCGCATCTTCGCGGTGGGCGGGGTGACCGGCGTGTTCCTGGGCCGCGATTTCGTGACCGTGACCAAGGAAGACGACCAGCCCTGGGACCATCTCAAGCCCTCGATCCTGGGCGCCATCATGGAGCATTTCCAGTCCGGCGCCCCTGCCGTCGAGGGCAAGGCGGAACAGTCGGGCCATGCCAGCCATGACGGTCCCGATTCGGACATCGTGGTCCAGATCAAGGAACTGCTGGACACCCGCGTCCGCCCGGCGGTGGCGCAGGACGGCGGCGACATCACCTTCCACGGCTTCGACCGGGGCGTGGTCTATCTGCACATGCAGGGTGCCTGCGCGGGCTGCCCGTCCTCGACCCTGACGCTGAAGATGGGGATCGAGAACCTGCTGCGCCATTACATCCCCGAGGTGGTCGAGGTCCGGCCGGTTGCCTGATCCGATCGCCCTTGGCTTCGACACATCGGCCGCGCATTGCGCGGCCGCTTTGCTGCGGGGCGACACCATCCTGGCGCAGGCGTCCGAGGCGATGGCCAAGGGCCAGGCCGAACGGCTGTTTCCGCTGCTGGAAGACCTGCTGGCCCAGGCGGGGCTTGCCTGGCGCGACCTGGACGTGATCGGCGTGGGCATCGGGCCGGGGAACTTCACCGGCATCCGCATCGCCGTCGCCGCCGCGCGCGGGCTGGCGCTGTCGCTGGGCATCCCGGCGGTGGGCGTCGCCGCAACCGAGGCGGCGGCGCTGGATCTGCCCCGCCCCTGCCGCGTGGTGCTGCCCTTGCGCGCGGACCAGGTGGTCTGGCAGGACTTTGGCACCGGCGGGGGGGACCGCCCGCAGCAAGCTGCGGCCGGTTCGCTGCCGCCCGGCCCCGCGCAGGCTGCGCCTGCGGTCCCGCCTGCGGTGGCCATCGCGCGCATCGCCCTGGCCCGCCGCGCCGATCCCGGCCCGCGCCCGGCGCCGCTGTATCTGCGCCCCGCCGACGCCGCCCCCGCCCGCGACGCGGCGCCCTTGATCCTGCCGTGACGCCCGACGACCTCGCGGCGATTCACGCGCGCTGCTTCACCCGCCCGCGCCCCTGGTCCGCCGCCGAATTCGCCGCGCTTCTGGACAGCCCCCGCGCCTTCCTGCTGACCCGCCCCCAGGGCTTTCTGCTGGGCCAGACCGTCGCGGACGAGGCCGAGCTGCTGACCCTGGCCGTCGCCCCCGACGCGCGCCGCCAGGGAATCGCCCGCGATCTGGTCGCGGAATTTGCCGCCACGTCACGGGCACGCGGTGCGGCCCAGGCCTTCCTGGAGGTTGCGGCCGACAACGCCGCCGCGCAGGCCCTCTATCATGCGGCGGGGTGGCGGGAATCCGGGCGCAGGCGGCGCTATTACGGCCCGGATCTGGACGCCCTTGTGATGACCCTGCGGCTGGCGCCCGGCCAAGAAGGCGGTTGACCGGCTGCGGGCGATGCGCCCTAATCGGGCCATCACGCGGGCGGCTTGACTCGCCTGCAAACAACAGGATGAGGTTTCCTTATGTCCCTGACGACATCGCTGCTTGCAGGGGTCGCGTTGACGGCATTGACGGGCGGCATGGCCCTGGCCGAACCGGCGTTGATCTTCGACCTTGGCGGCAAGTTCGACAAATCCTTCAACGAGGCCGCCTTCGCGGGCGCGCAACGCTGGGTCGAGGAAACCGGCGGCAGCTACAAGGAACTGGAGATGCAGTCCGAGGCGCAGCGCGAACAGGCCCTGCGCCGCCTGGCGGAAACCGGCGCCAATCCCATCGTCATGACCGGCTTCGCCTTCGGCGACGTGCTGAACCAGGTGGCCCCCGATTACCCCGACACCCAGTTCGCGATCATCGACATGGTGGTCGAACAGCCCAACGTCCAGTCGGTCGTCTTCACCGAGGAGCAGGGCAGCTATCTGGCCGGGATCATGGCGGCGCAGGCGTCGAAATCGGGCACGGTGGGCTTTATCGGCGGCATGGACATTCCGCTGATCCACAAGTTCGAATGCGGCTTCGCCCAGGGCTTCAAGGCCGCCAAGCCTGATGGCCGCGTGCTGATCAACTATACCGGCACCACCCCCGCCGCCTGGAACGACCCGGTCAAGGGAGGCGAGCTTGCCAAGGCCCAGATCAGCCAGGGCGCGGACGTGATTTATGCGGCGGCGGGCGGCACCGGCATCGGTGTGCTGCAGGCGGCGGCGGATGGCGGCATCCTGTCGATCGGCGTGGACAGCAACCAGAACCACCTGCATCCGGGCAAGGTGCTGACCTCGATGGTCAAGCGGGTTGACAACGCGGTCTACGACGCCTTCAAGAACGGCGTCCAGCCCGGCGTCAAGGTCATGGACCTGAAGGCCGAGGGCGTGGACGTGGCCATCGACGACAACAACAAGGCCCTGATCACCCCCGAGATGCAGGCCGCCGTGGACGAGGCCCGCGCCGGCATCACCGGCGGGCAGATCGCGGTCCACGACTACATGACCGACAACGCCTGCCCGGTTCAGTAAATGGCGGCGACGGTGGACCCACGGGGGCGGCTGGAAACGGCCGCCCCTGCGGCGATTGAACTGCGCGGAATCTCCAAGGCCTTCGGCCCCGTGCAGGCCAATCGCGACATCGACCTGCGCGTGGAACGCGGCACGATCCACGGCATCATCGGCGAGAACGGCGCGGGGAAATCGACGCTGATGTCGATCCTCTATGGCTTCTACAAGCCCGATGCGGGGGACATCCTGGTGGGCGGCCGCCCCCTGACCATCGCCGACAGCCAGACCGCGATCCGCGCGGGCATCGGCATGGTCTTTCAGCATTTCAAGCTGGTCCCGAACTTCACCGTGCTGGAAAACATCATCCTGGGCGCCGAGGAGGGGCGGCTGCTGCGCCCCTCGCTGGCCAGGGCGCGCGGCGTGCTGCGGCAACTGGCCCAGGAATACGAATTGAACGTCGATCCCGACGAGACGGTCGAGAACCTCTCGGTCGGCCACCAGCAGCGGGTCGAGATCCTCAAGGCGCTGTATCGCGAGGCCGACATCCTGATCCTGGACGAACCGACCGGCGTGCTGACCCCGGCCGAGGCCGACCACCTGTTCCGCATCCTGGAAGGCCTGCGGGCCGAGGGCAAGACGATCATCCTGATCACCCACAAGCTGCGCGAGATCATGGAGATCACCGATACCGTATCCGTCATGCGGCGGGGCGAGATGGTGGCCTCGGTCAGGACGGCGGACACCAGCCCCGAGAAACTGGCCGAGCTGATGGTGGGCCGCAAGGTGCTGCTGAACGTCCAGAAGGCGCCTGCCACGCCCGGCCAGCCGGTCCTGGAAATCCGCGGCCTGCGTATGGTCGATGCGACGGGGGTGGAGCGCCTGCGCGGCATCGACCTGGAGATCCGCGCGGGCGAGATCCTGGGCATCGCGGGCGTCAGCGGCAATGGCCAGACGCAGCTTCTGGAAATCCTGGGCGGCTATCCGGAAAAGGGCAGCCGCCTGTCGGGCGAGATCCGCATGAACGGCGCCCCCCTGACGCTGTCGGGCGGCGCCTGCAACGCCGCCGAGCGCCGCCGCCGGGGCATCGGCCATATCCCCGAGGACCGGCAGGCCGAGGGCCTGATCATGGATTTCGCCGCCTGGGAAAACGTGGCCTTCGGATACCATGACGCCCCGGAATACGGGCGCGGCCCGCTGATGGACCGCGACGCGATCCGCCGCGACGCCGAAGGCAAGATCGCGCGCTTCGACGTGCGCCCGCCGACCTGCGACCTGGCCGCCCGGAACTTCTCGGGCGGCAACCAGCAGAAGATCGTCGTGGCCCGAGAGATCGAGCGCAACCCCGACCTGCTGCTGATCGGCCAGCCGACGCGGGGCGTGGACATCGGCGCCATCGAATTCATCCACAAGCGCATCGTGGAACTGCGCGACGCGGGCAAGGCGATCCTGCTGGTCTCGGTCGAACTGGACGAGATCATGTCCCTGTCGGATCGCATCGCCGTGATGTTCGACGGCCGCATCATGGGCGAACGCCTGTCCGGCCAGGCCGCCACGGGCGAACTGGGCCTGCTGATGGCCGGGATCGACCCTGCCTCCGCCCCTCCGCAGGACGGGAACGCCCCGGCCCGCCACCCTTCAGAAGACCCCAAGACCCCTCGAGTATCCTGAATGACCCCGAAAGCCTGCCTTCTTTCCGTTCTGCTTCTGACCGCCTGCGGCGCCATGCCCGCGCCCCGGATGCCCAAAATGGACATCTGGCCCGATGGCGACGCGCCCGACCGCCTGGTGATGGCGGCCGAGGCCCGCGCCCAGACCCGCGCCCGCAACCCCGACGGAACATGGGCCGTCGCCGATCCGGTCCGGGATTCCGATTACGAGGACGATTTCCCCGGCAGCTGCACCAGCGACGCGCGCGGCACCGCCTGCGCCGACCACGCCCCGGTTCAGGCCCCGGCGGGCGAGGCGACGGCGCCCCAGACCGCCGGACGCGTCGCCATCGCCTTCGCCAGCCTGGCCGACGACAGCCGCTGCACCGCCGAGGCGCGGCAGGGCCGGACGCGGGCCGAGGAAAACCTGCTGGTGGTGCGCGGCTTTCCCGGCGCGGGCGGCGCGGTCCCCCGTGCCCGCAGCCTGGCGCGCATGGCGGGCAACGGCGACGCGATCACCTGGGACCAGATCGCCGATCCGCGCGCCTTCCTGGCCCTGTGCCACGGCATGAAAGGCTGAGCATGGAAAAGATGCCGAAATGGGCCGATGTTCTGCTGACACCGCTGATCTCGCTGGTGCTGGCGATGGCGATTTCGGCGCTTGTGATCCTGGCCATCGGCGAAAGCCCGGCCCTCGCGCTGACGACGATGATCGACGGCGCCCTGGGCTCCAGCTATGGCTGGGGCTTCACGCTGTATTACGCGACGAACTTCATCTTTACCGGGCTTGCGGTAATGGTCGCCTATCACGCCAGCCTGTTCAACATCGGCGGCGAGGGGCAGGCGGCGATGGGCGGACTGGGCGTTGCCTTGGTGCTGCTGTCGCTGCCCCTGCCCCATTGGGCGCTGGCCCTGCCCGCCGCGATGATCGGCGCGGCGCTGTTCGGCGCGGCCTGGGCGCTGATCCCCGCTTGGCTTCAGGCGAAGCGCGGCAGCCACATCGTCATCACCACGATCATGTTCAACTTCATCGCCGCCGCGCTGCTGAACTATGTTCTGGTGAACCTGCTGCGCCCGGTGGGCAGCATGGACCCGGCCTCGGCCCGCTTTCCGAATGAAACGCATCTGCCCAAGCTGTCGGACATGGCGCTGTCGCTGGGCTTCGAATGGGGCAAGAACACCCCCGCCAACATCAGCTTCTTCGTGGCGGTCGCGGCCTGCCTGCTGGTCTGGCTGCTGATCTGGCGCACCCGCCTGGGGTTCGAGATCCGCGCCTTCGGCAAATCCGAACCCGCCGCGCTTTACGCGGGCATCAGCCCGGTCCGCATTACGATCATCGCCATGCTGATTTCCGGCGGGCTGGCGGGCATGATGGCCATCAACAACGTCATGGGAGAGGCCGAGCGCCTGGTCCTGAACGCGGTCGAGGGCGCGGGCTTCATCGGCATCGCCGTGGCGCTGATGGGCCGCAACCATCCGCTGGGCGTGTTCCTGGCCGCGCTGCTGTTCGGGTTCCTGTATCAGGGCGGGGGCGAACTGGCACTGTGGACCAGCATCCCGCGCGAGTTGATCGTCGTCATCCAGGCGCTTGTGATCCTGTTCACCGGCGCGCTTGACAACATGGTGCGGGGACCGTTGGAGCGGATGTTCATGGCGATGCGGAAAAGGGGCGCGTGATGGATCTGAACACCGTCCTGCAAATCCTGGACAGCGCCGTGCGGTTGATGACGCCCTTGCTGCTGGCCTGTCTGGCCGGGCTTTATTCCGAACGCGCGGGCGTCTTCGACATCGGGCTGGAGGGCAAGATGCTGATGGCGGCCTTTACCGCCGCCAGTGTCGCCGCACTGACCGGCAATGTCTGGCTGGGGCTGATCGCCGGGCTGGCCGGGTCGCTGGCCCTGGCGGCGGTCCATGGCGCGGCCTCGATCACCTTCCGGGGCAACCAGCTGATTTCCGGGGTGGCGATCAACTTCCTGGCCTCGGGGCTGACGGTGCTGCTGGGCCAGAAGATCTTCGGCCTGGGCGGGCGCACGCCCAGCCTGACGCTGGGCGCGGAACTGGACGCGCAGGTAACGCCCTTCCGCGCCTGGCTGTCGGGGATCGCCGGCCCGGACACGGCCGCAGCGCTGACCGCCGCGCCCCGCTTTGGCGAGATCACCCTGCCGCTGGCCGAGACCCTGCGCGGCCTGCCGGTGATCGGCCCGCTTTATGCCGAGGTGATCTCGGGCCACACGATCCTGGTCTATGTGGCCTTCGCGATGGTGCCGCTGACCTGGTGGGTGCTGTATCGCACCCGCTTCGGGCTGCGGCTGCGGGCGGTGGGGGAAAACCCGGCCTCGGTGGATACGGCGGGCGTGTCGGTCACACGGCTGCGCTTTGCCGCCGTCGCCATTGCCGGGCTGCTCTGCGGGTTGGCGGGGGCCTATCTGGCGACCGGACTGTCGGCGGGCTTCGTCAAGGAAATGACCGCCGGGCGCGGATTCATCGCCTTGGCGGCGCTGATCTTCGCCAAATGGCGGCCCTGGGGGGCGCTTGGCGCCACTTTCCTGTTCGGCCTGCTGGAGGCCATCGCCAACCGCTATCCGAACCTGGATCTGGGCATCGTCACGGTACCGTCGATGCTGATGAACGCGCTGCCCTATATCCTGACGGTCATCATCCTGGCGGGCTTCGTGGGCCGCGCCGTCCCGCCCCGAGCCGGAGGAGAACCCTATGTCAAAGAGCGGTGATCTTGCCCGCCTGATCCGCGACCGCGCGGGGGATCAGGCGCCGGAATACGGGCTGATCCTGGGATCGGGCCTGGGCCACCTGTCCGCCACGGTAGAGGGCGTGGCGATCCCCTATGACGACCTGCCGGGCTTTCCCCATGCAGGCGTGTCGGGCCATGTCCCGCAATTGGTGATCGGGCAGTTGGAGGGCCGCCGGGTGGCGGTCTTCGGCGGCCGGTCGCATTATTACGAATCGGGCCGCGCCGACGCCATGCGCCTGCCGCTGGAAACCCTGGCCGCGCTTGGCTGCGACCGGCTGATCCTGACCAATGCCGCCGGATCGCTGCGCCCCGACATCCCGCCCGGCGGGCTGATGCTGCTGGGCGACCACATCGCCTTCGCGGGCACCAATCCCCTGATCGGCGAAAAGACCGACGCCCGTTTCGTGCCCATGACCCACGCCCATGACGCGGACCTGCGCGCGGCCTTGGCCGCCGCCGCCCAGGCGGAAGGGATCGCGTTGCCGCAGGGCGTCTACTGCTGGTTTTCCGGCCCCAGCTTCGAGACTCCGGCCGAAATCCGCGCCGCCCGGATCCTGGGGGCCGATGCCGTGGGCATGTCCACCGTGCCGGAAATCATTCTGGCCCGGTTCCTGGGGCTGCGCTGCGCCGCGATCTCGGTCGTCACCAACATGGGCGCGGGCCTGTCGGACGAGGCGATCAGCCACGACCACACCAAGGCGATGGCCCCGCTGGGCGCCGCCAAACTGGAACGGATCCTGCGCCGCTTCCTGCGGGACGCCGCGTAAGGGCGGCGCCCTGGCCCGTCAATGGGCCAGCAGCTTGTCCATGGCGCCCGGCTTGTCATGCAGGGCCAGCTTATCCACGATCGTCTCGGACGCGGCATTCATGCCGATGATCGTGACCTGCGCCCCGGCGCGGCGGAACTTCATCACTGCCATGTCCAGGGCCTGCACCGACGAGATGTCCCAGATATGCGCGTCCGACACGTCGATCACGACCCGCGCGGGCACGTCGCGGAAATCGAAGGCGGTCATGAAATCCTCGACCGATCCATAGAACAGCTGGCCCTCGACCCGGTAGGTCAGGGTGCCGCCGTCGGGCGAACGCTTGGACGTGACGCGGAACAGTTGCGCGATCTTGGCGGCGAAGAAGATGCCCGACAGCAGCACCCCGGTCAGCACGCCGATGGCAAGGTTGTGGGTCCAGACGACCGCAACCACGGTTGCCAGCATCACCAGTGACGAGGACCGGGGATGGGTGCGCAGCGACCGGATCGAGGCCCAGGAAAAGGTGCTGATCGACACCATGATCATGATCGCCACCAGGGCGGGCATCGGGATCCGCGCCACCCACGGCCCCAGGAAGACGCAGAAGATCAGCAGCATCACCCCGGCGAAGCAGCAGGACAGCCGCCCCCGGCCGCCGGATTTCACGTTGATCATGCTCTGCCCGATCATGGCGCATCCCGCCATGCCGCCGATGAAGCCGGTGGCCGCGTTGGCAAGCCCCTGGCCGATGCATTCCTGGTTGCGGCTGGTCCGGGTATCGGTCAGTTCATCCACGAGGTTCTGGGTCATCAGGCTTTCCAGCAGGCCCACCACGGCCACCGCCATCGCATAGGGAAAGATGATGGTCAGCGTCTGGAAATTCAGCGGCACCTGCGGGATCAGGAACACCGGCAGCGTATCGGGCAGCGCCCCCATGTCGCCCACCGTGCGCACGTCCCAGCCGAAGGCCATCGCCAAGGCCGTCAGCACGACGATGGCGACAAGGGGCGAAGGAACGGCGCGGGTCAAGCGCGGGACCAGATAGATGATCGCCAGCCCGGCGGCGGTCAGCGCAAAGGTCACGGGCGTGACCTTGGCCGGATCCAGTTCGGGCAATTGCGCCAGGAAGATCAGGATCGCCAGCGCATTGACGAACCCCGTCATCACCGATTTCGAGACATAGCGCATCACGAAGCCCAGCCGCAAAAGCCCCATGCCGATCTGCAACAGGCCCGCCAGCACGGTGGCGGCCAGCAGGTATTGCAGCCCGTGGTCGCGCACCAGCGTCACCATCAGCACCGCCGTGGCGGCGGTCGCGGCCGAGATCATGCCCGGCCTGCCGCCCGCGATGGCGGTGATGACGGCGATGGAAAAGCTGGCGTAAAGCCCGACCTTGGGGTCCACGCCCGCGATGATGGAAAAGGCGATGGCCTCGGGGATCAGCGCAAGCGCGACCACCAGGCCCGACAGCAGGTCACGGCGGACATTGCCCAGCCATTGCTGCTTGTAAAGGGTCCAGGAAAGCATGTTCATTGTCCTGACCGGCGCTGCGATGCGCCGGAATCCGCAAGGGGTTTTGTTCAGGTTGTCCGGCGGATCGGCGGCCGGAAGAGCCACCCGGGGATCGCACCCGGGTCCATGTTCGCTGCCCGCCTGATAAGGGGAACCGCCGGGAACCGCAACCCGCCTCTCGCGCTTTCAGGGCGCCAGCCGGGCAAGCGCCGCCTCGACATGCCCCGCCGCCGCGTCCAGGTCATCCAGATCGTCCAGCGCGACGACCGCCCTTTCGCCCGCCGCATAGCGCAGCCGGTGCTTCAGATAGCGGGGGTCGTAATGGTCGCGCAGCAGCCCTTCGGCCAGGCCGCGCCAGTCGCCCGCCGCGACCGCCGCGCGCCAGCCTTCGATCCGCTGGGCCGGATGCAGCGGCGACAGCGCGGCCACGATCGCCTCGACCCGCGTGGGATCGTCCACCATGTCGCCATATCGGGCAGCGGTATAGGCGGCCCGCGCGCCGACCGGCACCTCCAGCCGCAGCCGGGGCGCGGCGCACAGCGCCTGCCACATCGACTTGGGCAGCACAAGGTTGCCGATCCGGCTGCTCTCGGCCTCGACCACGACCGGGCGGGCGGGGTCCAGTCCTTCCAGCGCAACCGCCAGACGCCCCTCGAACAGCTTCTGGCCGGGCTGGGGATCGGCGCGCCCGCCGAACAGGCTGCCGCGATGGTTGGCCAGCCCTTCCAGGTCGATCACCTGCCAGCCGCGCGCGGCCAGCCGCGCCAGGATCGCGGTCTTGGCGCTGCCAGTATTGCCGTCCAGCACGATCACCGGCGCGGGCACAGGCCGGTTCTGCACCCGGTCCACGACCAGGGCGCGCCAGGACTTGTAGCCGCCCTCGATCCGGTCCACCCGCCAGCCGATCTGCGACAGGATCGTGGTGAAGCTGCCCGACCGCTGCCCACCGCGCCAGCAATAGATCAGCCCCCGCCAGCCGCCGCCGCGATCCGACAGCGGCCCGGCGATATGGCGCGCGGCATTCGCGGCGACCAGGGCGCCGCCCAGCTTGCGCGCGTCGAACGGGGAAACCCGCTTGTAGATGGTGCCCACCTGCGCGCGTTCGGCATCGTTCAGAACCGGCAGGTTGATCGCGCCGGGCAGGTGATCCTCGGCATATTCCGCGGGCGAGCGCACGTCGATGATGTCGTCGAACCCCGCAAGCGCAGGGTCCGCAACGCGCGTCAGCCTCAGCGCCAAGTCAGTAGACGTAGACCGGCGTCCCGATCGGCACCTGGTCGTACAGCGCCATCACCGCCTCGTTGCGCATCCGCAGGCAGCCGTTCGAGACGGCCCGGCCGATCGAGTTCGGCTCGGTCGTGCCATGGATGCGGATCGCGGTGTCCTGGCCCTTGTCGTTGTACAGATACAGCGCCCGCGCGCCCAGCGGGTTGGTCGGGCCGCCCGGCATCCCGTTGGCCCATTTGCCGTATTGCTGGGGCTTGCGCTTGATCATGTCCGGCGTGGGGGTCCAGGACGGCCATTCGACCTTGCGGCCCACCGTGGCGCGGCCCCTCCACACCAGTTCGGCGGCGCCCACGGCCACGCCGTAACGGACCGCCCGGCCCGGCGCGATGACATGGTACAGGAAGAAATCCTTGCTGACCACGACGATGCTGCCGACCTCGAAATCGTTGCGGATGGCGACCTCGGTGGGGGCATAGGGGTCGCGCGCGGCGGCTTCCTGCGCGAAGACCAGCGAGGGGGCGAAATAGGCGGCCGCCATCAGCGGCACGGCCAGCGACATCACTTCACGGCGGTTCATGGCGATCCTGCGTTCTTCTGCTCTGATCCCGCCCATAGCAAGGGAGGGGGCCTTGTTGCAACTCACGACGGCGTATCGGGGGCGATTTGCCCTTGACCGGGGAAGGTCCAGCGCACATCTGCTGGGCATGGACCCTGCATCCCGCCCCTGCTGCCATGCCCGACGCCCGCTGCGGCGGCCCGCGCATCTGTGCCGGGGCCGGGGCGACCGCGCCTGCCGCTGTCACCAGGATGCGCGCCCCGCCGTTGCCCGCCCCCGCCGCAGCCTGCGGCTGGATCCGCGTGCGCTGATCGCCGCGCTGTTTCCACGGCAGCCGCCCATGCGGCCGCAGGCGCCGCCCCGTTTCCTGAACCCGTCCCGCATCCTTGGCACGATTTCAGGAAACCATCATGACCGTTCAATCCGCTGATCTGCCCGCCTTGGGCGATCCGTCCGACCTGATCACCACCCGCCTTTCGATCGAAGGGATGAGCTGCGCCGCCTGTTCTGGCCGCGTCACCCGCGCGCTGTCGGCGCAGCCCGGCGTCCGCGATGCGCAGGTGAACCTGATGACGGGTTCCGCCCGCATCCGCCACAGCCCCGCCCTGCCGCCCGCCGATCTGGCGGCGGCGGTGACGAAGCTGGGCTATTCGGCGACCATCCCCGCCGCTGCCGCCCCCGCCCCTGCCCCCCGCACCGACGAATCCGCCGCGCTGAAGCGCGCCTTCCTGACCGCCCTGGTCCTGACCCTGCCGGTCTTCCTGGCCGAGATGGGCGGCCATCTTGTCCCGGCCTTCCATCACTGGCTGCACGCGGCGGTGGGCACCGCGCCGCTGAACTGGGCGCAGATGGTCCTGACCGCGCTTGTCCTGGCCGGGCCGGGGCGGCGCTTCTTCGCGACCGGCATCCCCGCCCTGCTGCGCGGCGCCCCCGAGATGAACAGCCTCGTCGCGCTTGGATCGGGGGCGGCGTTCCTGTTCTCGGCCGTGGTGGTGCTGCTGCCGGGCCTGATCCCGCCCGCCTCGCGCCATGTCTATTTCGAGGCCGCGGCGGTCATCGTCACCCTGATCCTGATGGGCCGCTGGCTGGAGGCCCGCGCCAAGGGCCAGGCGGGCGCCGCGATCCGGGCGTTGATCGACCTCGCCCCAGACCAGGCGACGATCCTGCAGGACGGCAAGCCCGCGCGCATCGCGGTGGCGGACCTGCAACCCGGCGATCTGGTGCTGCTGGCGCCGGGCGAACGGGTGGCGGTCGACGGGATCGTGACCGAAGGGCGCGGCCATGTCGACGAAGCCATGCTGACCGGCGAGCCCGTCCCGGCCGAGAAATCGCCCGGCGATCCGGTCACCGGCGGCACCGTCAACGGCAGCACGGCGCTGACCTTCCGCGTCACTGCCACCGGCGCCGACACCACCCTGTCGCGGATCGTCGGCATGGTCGAAAACGCGCAGAACGCGCGCTTGCCGGTGCAGGCCCTGGTGGACCGGATCACCCGCGTCTTCGTGCCGGTGGTGATCGGGCTGGCGGTCCTGACCTTCGTGCTGTGGCTGGTCTTCGGTCCCGACCTGGCCCATGCGGTGGTCGCGGGCGTGGCCGTGCTGATCATCGCCTGTCCCTGCGCGATGGGGCTGGCGGTCCCGGTCTCGATCATGGTCGGCACCGGGCGCGGCGCGCAGCTGGGCGTGCTGTTCCGGCGGGGCGAGGCGTTGCAGCGGCTGTCGAACGCCCGGCTGATCGGCTTCGACAAGACCGGCACCCTGACGCGCGGACATCCCGAACTGGTCGCCATCCAAACCGACGGCATCGACGAGGCCCAGGCCCTGCGCGTTGCCGCCTCGGCCGAGGCGCGGTCCGAACATCCCCTTGCCGCCGCCATCGTCGCCGGTGCCGCCGCGCGCGGGCTGGATCTGCCGCCCGCAACGGACGTTCAGGCCAATGCCGGGCGCGGCCTGTCCGCCACGGTCGAGGGGCGGCGCCTGCTGATCGGAAACCTGGCCGCCCTGACCGAAGGCGGAATCGCGCCGTCGGCCATCCTTTGCGATCAGGCCGAACAGGCGGCGGCGCAGGGCGCCACACCTGTTCACCTGGCCGTGGACGGCCGCCACGTCGCCAGCTTCGCCCTGGCCGACCGGATCCGCCCCGAGGCCGCGCAGACCATCGCAGCGTTGCATGGCATGGGACTGAAGACGGCGATGCTGTCAGGCGACGTTCCCGCGACCGCGCAGGCGGTCGGCGGACAACTGGGCATCGACCGGGTCCAAGGCGGCCTGATGCCCGGCGACAAGCTTGAGGCGATCCGGGCGATGGGGACGGGTTCGGTCTTCGTGGGCGACGGCATCAACGACGCCCCGGCCCTGGCGGCGGCCGAAACCGGCATCGCCGTCGGCACGGGCACCGGCATCGCCATCGAATCGGCCGATCTGGTGCTGATGTCGGGCGATCTGGGCGGGGTGCCGCGCGCGATCCGGCTGTCACGCGCGGTGATGCGCAACATCCGGCAGAACCTGTTCTGGGCCTTCGCCTATAACGCCGCGCTGATTCCGATCGCCATGGGCGTGCTGGTGCCCTTTGGCGGCCCGCAGCTTTCGCCGATGCTGGGGGCGGCCGCGATGGCACTGTCCTCGGTCTGCGTGGTGGGCAATGCGCTGCGGCTGCGGACCGCAGGCTAAGGGGGGACATGCCGCAGCCATCAGGCCGATGGCTGCGGCATTCGTTCGAGGGCGGTCAGTGGCTCTTGTGGCCGTGCCGAGCCTTTTCGGGCGCGCGGTCATTGTCCAGCGTGACGTCCAGTTGCTGTGTGCCGCAGGGGCCGAAATCCAGCGTCAGCGCGACGATATCGCCGTCGGTCAGCGGCTTTTTCAACCCCATCAGCATCACATGGTCGCCGCCCCGCGCCAGCGTGTGTTCGCCGCCAGCGGGGATGGCGATCCCTCCGTCGATCTTGTGCATCTTCATCACCCCGTCCTGTTCGGAATGAGTGTGCAGTTCGACCATATCGGCCGCGTCCGAGGACACGCCGGTCAACTGGCAATCCACGTCGCGATGGTTCTCCACCACCATGAAAGCGGCGGCGGTCTGCGGATTGGCGCTGCGCGCATAGGCGTCGCGGATCTCCAGCCCGTCATGGGCAAGGGCTGCGGCAGGGGTCATGACGGCCAGAATGGCCAAGGTCTTGCGGATCATCGTCTCATCCTCGGTTCAAACAGGTTTCGATGCGGAACTCTGTCTTGCCGGAGGATCACGCGCCGCGGGCCGGGGCGGTTCACGCCCCTCGGGTACCGTCGGGACGACGTGCGGATCAAGCCGCGCCGCCGTCGCGGCGGGACCGAAGGCGGGCGGCGCGACAGCCGTCGCTGCCAGCAGCGACAGCGCCATGTCGGGGCACAGATGCGGCCGCTGGGGCGCGCCGGGATGGTCGACCACCACGATGCCCGTGCCGCTGCACAGCACGACCCGCCCGTCCAGCATCACGGTGCCCCGCGCGGCGCCCAGACCGATTCCGGTCAGGGCGAGGCACAGGATCAGCGCAAGGAAAAGCGGGCGTCGCATGGTGCCGCGACCATCACCGAAGCGCCGCGCGAAGGCAACAGAAACGCGAAAGCCCCGCCGTGGGAACGACGGGGCATATTGCCGCAGTGTCAGGACGGGATCAGGCCTGGGGCGCCTCGGCCTTGGCGATCTCGCGCTTGATCTTCAGGGCGCGGTCCGACAGTTCCGTGTCCTTGGCTTTCGCCAGGAAGGCGTCCAGCCCGCCCCGGTGATCGACCGAACGCAGCGCCGCGGCCGAGATGCGCAGTGAATAGCCGCGGCCCAGCGTGTCGGACAGCAGCGTGACCTCGTTCAGGTTCGGCAGGAACCGGCGACGGGTCTTGTTGTTGGCGTGGCTGACATTGTTGCCGGTCATCGGGCCTTTGCCGGTCAGTTCGCAGACGCGCGACATGGTGTTGATCCTTCGTCTTTGCTATGCGGGCGGTCCCGGCGGGGGTGCCGTCCCAAAGTGAAAGGGCGCCGCGAGGCAGCGCCCGGAATTCCGTTTGCGCGTCCCTAATGGAACCGGCAGCCCCCGTCAACCGGGAATCACCGCGCTGGCGCTTTGCCTTGGTTTAAATATCCTCTGGGGGTCCGGGGGGCGAAGCGCCCCCGGCCATCGCGGACGCACTTCAGGCATAGGACCGCTCGATGGCGATCAGCCTTTCCTTGCGCCACAACCCGCCCGCATAGCCCGTCAGCGTGCCGTCCGCGCCGATCACCCGGTGGCAGGGCACCACCAGGGCGATGCGGTTGGTGGCATTGGCGCGCGCCACCGCGCGGGTTGCCGTGGGACGGCCGATCCCTGCGGCCAGTTGCAGATAGCTGCGCGTCTGCCCGGCCGGGATCTGCTGCAAGGCGCTCCAGACCTGCTGCTGGAAGGGGGTGCCATGCAGCACGACCGGCACGTCCAGAAGCGGCGCCCGGCCCGCGAAATAGGCGGCAAGCCGCGATTCGGTCAGGTCGTGGACGGCGGTGCGGCCCAGCCCGACGCGCCCGCCCACATGGGCCGACAGGCGCCGCAGCCCTTCGGGCAGGGCCTTGCGGTCGATGAATTCCAGCAGGTGCAGCGCCCGATCGTCGGCAATCGCGATCATGCCCCCCAGCGGCGTGTCGATCCAGTCGGCCAGCACGCCGCCGCCCTGCCGCATCTGGTGGGGCGCATGGCCGAACAGCCGCGCGAAGGCCGTCCGAAACCCCGAGGCCGAATCGAATCCCGCGTCCAGTTGCGCCTCGATCATCGTCGATCCTTTCGTCAGGCTGGCCACGGCCCCCCGCAGCCGCGCCGCGCGGGCCATGTCCAGGAAGCTTTGCCCGAAATGCCGCTTGAAGGCGCGGCGCACGGTCGAAGGGTCGTGCCCCAGTGCCAGCAGGTCGGATTCGGACCAGCGGTGGTCGGGCCGCGCCTCAAGCCGGGTCATCAGGTCGCGCACCAGCGGCTCGCCCTCGGCGGTGGCGCCCAGCGGATGGCAGCGGCGGCACGGGCGGAAGCCCGCGGCCTGCGCGGCATCGGCATCGGCGAACCAGCGGCAGTTCTGCGGCAAGGGCTTTCGCGCCGGGCAGGTCAGGCGGCAGAAGATCCCGGTGGTGGTCACGCCGACCAGGGCGCGCCCCTCCCAAGCCGGGTCGCGCGCCAGCAGCGCGGCATAGAGCGTATCGGTATCCGGCAGATCCAGCATGTCACTCACCTTGTCCATGCCCCCGACCCTAGCCGATTCGCCGCCCCGATGGGCCGCGAAATCGGGCGTTTATTTCTGCCCTGCCAGCCAGTCCAGCATCTCTTGCGCGGCCTCGGCCGGGGCCTTGCCGCCGCCGGCCACCGCATCGCCCAGCCGGGCCAGCCGGTCGCGCGCGGCAGGCGTTTCCAGCCGCGCCAGCAGGCCCGCGCGCACATCGGCCAGGAACCAGTGCCGCGCCTGTTCCGCGCGGTTGGCCGCGAAATGCCCTTGCTCGCGCCGCCAGGCGGTCAGCGCCTGCATCTCCTCCCACGCCTTTTCCAGGCCGTCCCCCGTCGCGGCCGACACCGGCAGCGCCTTGGGAAAACCCTGCGGATCCTGGGGGCGCTTGCGCAGCAGCCGCAGCGCGCCCGCGTAATCAGCGACGGTGCGGCGCGCGGTGCCCAGCAGGTCGCCATCGGCCTTGTTGACCAGGATCAGGTCGGCCATCTCCATGATGCCGCGCTTGACCCCCTGCAATTCGTCGCCCCCCGCCGGGGCCAGCAGCAGCACGAACAGGTCGCACATCTCGGCCACCAGGGTTTCGGACTGGCCGACGCCCACCGTCTCGATCAGCACCACGTCGAAGCCCGCCGCCTCGCACAGCCGGATCGCCTCTCGCGTGCGGCGCGCCACGCCGCCAAGCTGCGCGTTGGACGGCGTGGGCCGGATGAAGGCCAGCGGGTTGCGCGACAGCGTTTCCATCCGCGTCTTGTCGCCCAGGATCGAGCCGCCCGACCGGGCCGAGGACGGATCGACCGCCAGCACCGCGACCCGCAGCCCCTGTTCGGTCAGCATCGTCCCGAAGGCCTCGATGAAGGTGGACTTGCCGACCCCCGGCGTCCCCGACAGCCCGATCCGCAGCGCCTGGCCGTCCGGCAGGTCGGCCAACAGCGCCACGGCGCGGGCACGGTGATCGGGCCGCGTCGATTCGATCAGCGTGATCGCCCGCGACAACGCGCGGCGGTCCTTGGCGACCAGGGGTTCCAGAAGCTCGTCCATGGGCACAGGGATAGGGGGCCGCGCGGCGATTGCCAAGCCGTCCCAGCGGCCCGATAATGGCGCCATGATCCGCCTTCTTGCCGCGCTTGCCCTGATCCTGACCGCCCTGCCCGCCGCCGCAGGGCCGCTGCGGCTGCTGATGGTGGAAAAGCAGGGCTGCGTCTATTGCGCCGCCTGGGACCGCGCGATCGGGCCGGGCTATGCCGCGTCCGACGCGGGTCGCGCCGCACCGCTGATGCGGGTGGACATCCACGGCCCCTGGCCGGACGGCCTGGCCCTGGCGCGCAGGCCCTTCGTCACGCCGACTTTCATCCTGCTGGATGGCGGGTCCGAGGTCGGGCGGCTGGAAGGCCACATGACGGCGGCGCAATTCTGGCCCGCCCTGTCAGCCCTGCTGGCGCAGGCGCGATGACCGGGCTTTCGCCCCGGCCCCGCATCGGCTAGGCAACGGCCAGCCAATCTCAAGCGACGGTGACGATCATGCATGACATCCGTGCCATCCGGGACAATCCCGCAGCCTTCGACGCCGCCCTGTCGCGCCGTGGGCTTCAGCCGATGTCCGACCGCATCCTGTCGCTGGACGCCGACCGCCGCGCCCGGATCGTCGCGGCCGAAACAGCCCAGGCCGACCAGAACCGCGCCAGCAAGGATGTGGGCGCAGCCAAGGCGCGCGGCGACGATGCCGAGTTCGAACGCCTCCGCGCCCTGGTCGCGGAAAAGAAATCCGACGTGACCAAGTTGCAGGCCGAGGCCTCGCTGCTGGACGGCCGGTTGCGCGACCTGCTGATGGAGATCCCGAACCTGCCGCTGGACGGCGTTCCCGAGGGCCGCGACGAATCCGACAATGTGGAACTGCGCCGCTGGGGCAATCCGCGCAACTTCGACTTCGCCCCTGTCGAGCATTTCGAGATCGCGGGCGTTCGTCCCGGCATGGATTTCGAGACGGCGGCAAAGCTGTCGGGCAGCCGCTTCGTCGTGCTGAAGGGCGGCGTCGCCCGTATCCACCGGGCCTTGGCGCAGTTCATGCTGGACCTGCATGTGACCAAACACGATCTTCAGGAAACCTGGACCCCGGTCCTGGTGCTGGAAAACATGATGGTCGGCACCGGGCAGCTGCCGAAATTCGGCGAGGACAGCTATCTGACCCGCGAAGGCTATTGGCTAATCCCCACCTCGGAAGTCACGCTGACCAATACTGTCAACGGCGATCTGGTGGACCATGCCAGCCTGCCCCGCCGCATGGTCGCGCATTCCCAGTGCTTCCGGTCCGAAGCCGGCAGCGCGGGCCGCGACACCACCGGCATGCTGCGCCAGCATCAGTTTGAGAAGGTCGAGATGGTCTCGATCACCGATGCCGACACGGGCGTCGCGGAACACGACCGCATGACCCGCTGCGCCGAAGCCGTGCTGGAGGCGCTGGAACTGCCCTATCGCACCATCGTGCTGTGCACGGGCGACATGGGCTTCGGGGCGCGGATCACCCATGACCTGGAAGTCTGGCTGCCCGGCCAGGACAAGTATCGGGAAATCAGCAGCGTCAGTTACTGCGGCGACTTCCAGGCGCGGCGGATGAACGCGCGATACAGGTCCGACAAGACCGGCAAGCCGGAATTCGTCCATACGCTGAACGGATCGGGCCTGGCGGTGGGCCGCACGCTGATCGCGGTGCTGGAAAACGGCCAGCAGGCGGACGGATCGGTGGTGCTGCCCGCCGCGCTGCACCCCTATCTGGGCGGGGCAACGCGTCTGGGGGCGGACGGCAGGCTGGCCTGACAAAAGCGCCGTGATCGCGCCGGTGGTCGGCAACTGCGGCGCCGATTGCCGCGTTGGCGATCATGGCGCGCGCGGCGGACATTCTGTATCTGGGGTCGGTGACGATATTCGTCGCCAGCGGGATCTCGCTGGCGACGCTGGGCCGTCCGGCCATCCAGATCGCCGCGCCCAGCCTGCTGAACGCGCCCGGCCTCGATCTGTTCGCGCATGGGATCGCCAAGCCCCTCGCCAGCCTGCCGCAGCTTTACATCCAGCCGCAAAACCCGCTGATGTGGGCGCTGCTGATCACGCTGTGGGCGCTGCTGCTGCTGGACGGGGTGGGGGAATTCCTGGACCCTGCCGACCATGGCACACGCCCCGCCTGGCATCCGCTGACCCTGGCCCTGGCCGTGGGGGCGGTCTGGCCCTGGCTGGTCGGGCTGCACAAGCCGCTGGCGACGCTGGGGGCGCTGCTGATGCTGACCGCCGCGCTGAGCGGGGCGATCCGCGCGCGCGGCCAACGCCGCCCCGCCCCGGCCTTCCTGGCGGGATGGAGCCTTGCCCTGGGGACCGCCACCCTTGCCACGCTGATCGGCGCGCCCCTGTCGCTGACCACGCCGCAGACCGCGATCCTGGCGATCCTGCCCGGTGCGGTGATCGGCATGATCGCCCAGGAACGGCTGGACGGCAGCCTGGGCTTTTCGCTGGCGATGATCTGGGCCTTCTGCGCGGTGGCCATCTCGACCATGGGCAGCAGCCCCGGCGTCGCGCTGGCCGCGATCATCGGCATATCCGGCATGGGCGTCGTGCTGGTCCGCGCCGCGACCTAGGTTCCCTTGGGCTTCTGCCGGTTCTTGTGCTTGGACAGCGCACCCGACTGGCTGATCTTGTTGGCTTTTTCCTTGAAGGGGTTGTCGCCCCCCTGGTCGCGGAAGAACAGCCGGATCGGCGTGCCCGGCATGTCGAAATCGGTCCGCAACCCGTTCACCAGATAGCGCTGATAGCTGTCGGGCAGCTTGTCGGTATGGGTGGCCTTGACCACGAAGGCCGGGGGCCGGGTCTTGACCTGCGTCATGTAACGCAGCCGGATCCGGCGCCCGCCCGGCGCGGGGGGCGGGTGGCTTTCGGTCATCGCGGCCAGCCACTGGTTCAGCCGCGCGGTGGAGATGCGGCGGTTCCAGACCTCGTGCGCCTTCAGGATCGCGGAATGCAGCCGGTCCAGCCCCTTGCCCGTGCGGGCCGAGACCGTGACCAGCGGCGCGCCCTTCAACTGCGGCAGCAGCTTTTCGAAATTGGCGCGCAGTTCGTTCAGCTTCTGGGGCTTGTCGTCCTCCAGATCCCACTTGTTCGCGGCGACGACGACCGCGCGGCCCTCGGTTTCCGCGAAATCGGCGATGCGCAGATCCTGCTGTTCGAACGGGATCGCCACGTCCAGCAGGACCACCACCACCTCGGCAAAGCGCACGGCGCGCAACCCGTCGGCCACGGACAGCTTTTCGACCTTGTCGGTGACCTTGGCGCGCTTGCGCATCCCGGCGGTATCGAAAATCCGCATGGGCGTGCCCATGAACTCGGTCGCGACGCTGATCGAATCGCGGGTGATCCCCGCCTCGGGTCCGGTCAGCAGCCGGTCCTCGCCGATGATCTTGTTGATGAGGGTGGACTTGCCCGCATTGGGCCGCCCGATCACCGCCAGTTGCAGCGGACGCGCGGCGGATGGGCGCCAATCCTCGGCGCCCTCGCCGGACTCGGCGTCTTCCTCGGTCAGGTCGATGTCGGTTTCAGCCGCCACGGGGGCGGGGCGTTCGGCCTCGATCCGGTCGGCCAGGGGGACCAGGGCGCGATACAGGTCGTCCATGCCCTCGCCATGCTCGGCCGAAATGCGCAGCGGTTCGCCCAAGCCCAGGCCCCAGGCCTCCATCGCGCCCGCTTCGCCCGCGCGGCCCTCGGCCTTGTTGGCGGCGACGATGACGTGGCGCGCGCGCTTGCGCAGGATGTCGGCGAAATATTCGTCCGCCGCCGTCACCCCCGCGCGGGCATCGACCACGAACAGGCAGATGTCGGCCTCGTCCACGGCGCGTTCGGTCAGGCGGCGCATCCGGCCTTGCAGGCTGTCATCCTCGGCCATTTCCAGGCCGGCGCTGTCGATCACGACGAAACGCAGGTCGCCCAGCCGCCCCGCGCCCTCGCGCAGGTCGCGGGTCACGCCGGGCTGGTCGTCGACCAGGGCCAGCTTCTTGCCGACCAGGCGGTTGAACAGGGTCGATTTGCCGACATTGGGACGGCCGACGATGGCGAGCGTGAAGGTCATCGGAATGCGTGCAACTGGCCGCTGCGCGAGACGACATAGATCGTCTGGCCCGCAACGGCGGGGGCGGCGGCGGCACCGCCGGGGATTTGCGCCTGGCCGACAAGGCTGCCGGAATTCGGATCGAAGACCCGCATCACCCCGTCCGAGGACACGACGAACAGCCGCCCGCCCGCCAGGACCGGGCCGAAATGGGCATGGATGCGGTCCTGCCGCTTGATCTTCTGCGTGGTGTAATAGGGCATCGGGACGCGCCAGATCACCCCGCCCGTGGCGGCGTCCAGACGGATCAGTTCGGCCTCGTCATTCACGGCGAAGACCGACCCGCCCGCCACGACGACCGGGCTGTTGGCGCCATCGCGCGCCGACCAGGCCTGGATGCCGCTGTCCAGTTCCACGGCGTTGATGCGCCCCGACGAGGTGCCGCCATAAACCATGTTGCCCGCGATCACCGGATCGCCGGTCATGTCGCGGATATTGGCGATGGCCCGGCCGATGCGCGTCCCGCCGATCTGCGCCGTCCACAAGGTCGCGCCGGTTTCCCGGTCGGCGGCCAGCAACTGCCCCGAAGCGAACGGAAAGATCACCGTATCGCCCTGCACCGCCGGGACCGACACCCCCATCACCCCGGCGGTCGAGGGCGTCCCCGCCGTCTGCCACAGCACCTTGCCGTCCGTGGCGCGCACCGCCCAGCCGATGTCGTTGCGGCCCAGGACATAGACCACGCCGTTCTGCACCGCCGGTCCGCCGCCGATCGGCGCATCGACGCGCTGCCGCCACAACACCCGCCCCGAGGCCGCGTCCAGGGCAACCAGTTCGCCAAAGCCGCTGGTGGCATAGACGCGCCCGCCTTCGTAGGCCAGGCCGCCGCCCGACACGCTGTCGCGCGTTTCCAGGGCCGGGGCGATGTCGCTGGTCCAGGCGGTGGCGCCGCCGGTGGTGGTCGCCGTCACGCGGGTGCGGCTGTCCAGGGTAAAGACCAGCCCGCCTCCGACCACCGGATCGGCGCTGATGCGATGGCGCTTTTCGCTGCCCTGGCCGATATTCGCGGTCCAGATGCGGTTCGTCCCCGCGCCCACCGCCAGATGGCCCGGCTGATGGGCGGCATTGCCCGCGCGATGGGTCCATTCGCCGTTCGTCACCGGCGCCGCCAGCCGCAGCGCGGTCGAGGCGACGGGCGCCGGCCCTTCCACCGCCGGACCGTCGGGCGAAGTCACGGCCAGCGGGTCAAGCCGCTGCCCCGGCAGGATCGTTTCGCGTTCGCCGCAGGCCACCAGGCCCAGCGTGGCCGCCAGGGCCAGGGTCAGTCGCAGCGTGGCGGTCATTCCTCGCCTCTCCCTCGTATCGTTCATCGGCCAGGCAATCAGCCGGCGGGCATGTTGTCGGACGGTTCGGGTTCGACGCCCAGGGCGATCATCATCTCGGACAGGCGCAGGCGCAAGGCCTCGGACAGGCCGTCCTTGTCCTGGATCTGACGGATCAGGTTGACCGCGTCATCGGGCCGGCCCGCGCCGATCAGGGCGACGGCCTTCTGTTCCAGGGCCAGCAGCTCGAAAGGCGCGCCGGCGCGCGACAGGCGCGACAGGATCTCGTCGCGCTGCGCGGGGTCCATCCGGTCCCCTTGCAGCATCACCAGCTTCAGTTCGGCCAGGTCGTGCAGGACCGTGCCCGCCGCCGCATTGCCCGCGACATCGCGCAGCGCATCGGCCGCCGCATCTCGGCCGCCGCGTTCGGACCATTCCGACGCCGCGATCAGCGCCGCAAGGACGCGGCGGGATTCGGCGCCCTGCGGATCGACCTGCATGACCGCCGCCGGATCGCCCGACGCCTCGGCCGCAAGGATCGCATCGCCCCAGGCGCGGGCCTGCGCCTGGTCGCGCGCCTGGCTGTATTCGCGCCAGACCACGCCCGCGACGATGCCCAGGATCACCAGCCCCGCGACCCAGCCCCAGCGACGGAACAGCCGGAACAGGCGTTCGCGGCGCAGGTCGTCGAAAACCTCGTCGATGAAATTGTCGTTCTGGTTGGCCATGCCCGTCTTCCGCAGCTTTCTTGCGCCTGTCTTATACCGGCGTGGGTCGGAAAGCCAATGCCGCCTTGCGCAACGAAAAAGGCCCGGCGCAATGCCGGGCCTTCCAGTCCGTCAGGACCGGGATCACAGCCGCGAGGCGACGTTTTCCCAGTTCACCAGGTTGTTGAGGAAGTTTTCCAGGTATTTCGGACGCGCGTTGCGGAAGTCGATATAATAGCTGTGTTCCCACACATCGACGCCCAGCAGCGCGGTCTGGCCCGAGACCAACGGGTTCACGCCGTTTTCGGTCTTGGTCACTTCCAGCTTGCCGTCGGCGTTCTTGACCAGCCAAGCCCAGCCCGAACCGAACTGGCCGACGCCCGCCTCGGTGAACTTCTTCTTGAAATCGTCGACCGAGCCGAAGGATTCGGTGATCGCCTTTTCCAGTTCCGAGGGCATTGCGCCGGGCTTGGGGGTCATCCATTCCCAGAACTGCGCATGGTTCCAATGCTGGCTGGCATTGTTGAAGATGCCGTTCTGCGCCACGGCGCCCTTCTGGTAGGTACCCTTGACGATATCCTCCAGCGATTTGCCTTCCCATTCGGTCCCCGCGACCAGCTCGTTCAGCTTGTCGACATAGGCCTTGTGATGCTTGTCGTGGTGGTATTCCAGCGTTTCCCTGGACATGCCGCCTTCGGCCAGTGCGTCATGCGCATAGGGAAGATCGGGAAGCGTGAAAGCCATTTTCTGTCCTTTCGTAAGGGGTTGGGCCATGGTCAGGCGCACAGTCCCGCATTCGGCGGATCAACGCAAGGGGGACGGGCCGGTTCCTGCGGAACGCCGCAGGCCGGGGGACTTCACGTCCCCCGGACCGCTGCGGGATATTCGGGCCGGAACGAAAGGCCCCATGAGGCCACCTGATCAGTTGGCGGGCGCCGGCGTGGCGGGCGTGGTGGCGGTGTCGGCAGGCTCGACATCGACGGCGCCGTCGACGGCGGGATCGGCCGGGGTCGTCACCGCCGCATCCGGGGCGGTATCCGTGGCGGGGTCGCTGCCCGACATGAAGAAGAACAACAACGCCACCACAACGACGATGGCACCGATGATGATATACATGCGATTGCTGTTCGGCTCGGCCATTCTGTTCCCTTTCGGTCAATCTTTTGATACCCGGACAATGAGAGCCAGGCCCTTCCGGTTCCCGCGGAATTCCCGGCGCGCGGACCCGTGGCCGATCCGCCGCACCCGCCGGTTGCGCCGCCCGGAACCGGAATGCGACAGGCTGACGCTTTCCGTCGGGACCAAAGCGCCCTAAAAGACGGGGCCGAATGAAGGGGGTGGCATGTTCTGGATCATTTGCGCCGCGCTGACGGGTGCCGTGGGCCTGGCCATCATGGCCCCGCTGCTGCGAGGGCGCGGTCAGGTCGCGCAGCCTGCGGCGGCCTTCGACCTGCGCGTCTATCGCGACCAGCTGCAAGAGGTCGAGCGCGACCTGGAACGCGGCGTGATCGCACCCGAGGATGCCGCCCGCCTGCGGACCGAGATCGGGCGCAAGGTTCTGGACGCCGACCGCCGCCTGTCCCAGGCCGCATCGGGCGGCGCGGGCGGGCGCGGGCTTCTGGCCCTGGCCATTCTGGCGGTCCTGTTCGCCGGGGCGGTGGCTCTGTACCTGCGCGAGGGCCAGCCGGGGCGCGGCGACCTGCCGATCATGCAGCGCATCGCCGAATCCCAGCGGGTCTATGAAAACCGTCCCAGCCAGGCCGAGGCAGAGGCCAGGGCCCCCGCCCCCGTCGTGCCCGACGTGCCCGAAGACTTCGCCTCTCTGATCGACCAGCTCCGCGAGGCCGTGGCCCGCAATCCCGACGATCCGCAGGGCCTGGCGCTGCTGGCCACGAACGAGATCCGGCTGGGCAATTTCGCCGCCGCCCGCCAGGCGCAGCAGCGGCTGGTGGAACTGCGCGGCGATCAGGTCACGGCCGCCGAACTGGTGCGCCTGTCGGCCCTGATGATCGAGGCCGCGGGCGGCGTCATCACCCCCGAGGCCGAGGCCGTTCTGACCCGCGCCCTGCAAGCCGATCCGCACGATCCTCAGGGTCGTTACCTGCTGGGGATGCTGCAATTGCAGAACGACCGCCCCGACCGCGCCTTCCCGATCTGGCGCCGCCTGCTTGAGGAAGGCCCCGAGGACGCCCCCTGGATCGCGCCGATCCGCGCCGCCATCGCCGACCTGGCCTGGCTGGCAGGCCAGCCGGATTACGTCCCGCCCACCCTCCTGCCCGGCCCCGATGCCGAGGCGATGGCCGCGGCCGAGGACATGTCGCCCGAGGATCGCCAGCAGATGATCGCCGGGATGGTGTCGCAACTGGAAGCCCGGCTGGCCCAGCAGGGCGGCACACCCGAGGAATGGGCGCAGCTGATCTCCTCGCTGGTGGTGATCGGCAACGCCGACCACGCGCGCGACATCTGGACCGAGGCGCAGACCCGCTTCGCCGCCCAGCCCGAGGCGCTGGAGATCGTGCGCCAAGCAGCCGTCCAGTCGGGACTGGCCGAATGATCCATGCAGAGATCGCCGATTTCGCGGCCAGCCTGCCTCCGGTCGGCGGCATCGCCGGGCTGGACCTGGGTACCAAGACCATCGGCGTGGCGGTCAGCGACGGGCTGCGGCAGGTCGCTTCTCCGCTGACGGTGATCCGGCGGCAGAAATTCACCCTGGACGCCGCCGAATTGCTGGCCGTCGCCAGGGATCGCGGGCTGGTGGGCCTGATCCTGGGCCTGCCGCGCAACATGGACGGCAGCGAAGGTCCGCGCGCCCAATCGACCCGCGCCTTCGCCCGCAACCTGGAACGGCTGAGCCCCCTGCCCATCGGCTTCTGGGACGAACGCCTCTCTACCGTCGCCGCCGAACGCGCCCTGCTGGAGGCCGACACATCCCGCAAGCGCCGGGCCGAGGTGATCGACCAGGTGGCGGCGGGCTATATCCTGCAAGGCGCGCTGGACCGGCTGCGCTATCTGGCGCGATGACCCTTAGCCCCTGCATCAAGGTCTGCGTGATCGACCCCGCATCCGGGCTTTGCACCGGCTGCTGGCGCACCCTGGACGAGATCGCCGCCTGGGCCACGCTCTCGCCCCAGGCGCGGCAGCGCATCATGGCCGATCTGCCAGCCCGCAGGCAGCAGAAGGCCTGATCCCTCTCTTGTGCCGAAATATCCCCGGGGGAGTCGCGCGGAACGCGCGGCGGGGGCAGGCAGCCCCCTGCCCGCTTGCCGCCCCTACCGCCATCTGCGATAGAAACGCGACCCCGACCAAAAGGCCCGCCATGACCTTTCGCGCCCGCCACCTGCTTGGCATCGACCACCTAGCCCCGCCCGAGATCGTCACGCTGCTGGATCTGGCCGAGGATTACGTCGCGCTCAACCGCCGCACTGTCAAGCATTCCGACGCGCTGGAGGGGATGACCCAGATCAACATGTTCTTCGAGAACTCGACCCGCACCCAGGCCAGCTTCGAGCTGGCGGGCAAGCGGCTTGGGGCGGACGTGATGAACATGGACGTCGCGCAGTCCTCGGTGAAGAAGGGCGAGACGCTGATCGATACGGCGTTGACGCTGAACGCGATGCAGCCCGACCTGCTGGTGGTGCGCCATCCGAACAGCGGCGCGGTGAACCTGCTGGCCGAAAAGGTGAACTGCGCGGTGATCAACGCGGGCGACGGGCGGCACGAACACCCGACGCAGGCGCTGCTGGACGCGCTGACCATCCGCCGCGCCAAGGGTCGTCTGCACCGCCTGACCATCGCCATCTGCGGCGACATCGCCAACAGCCGGGTGGCCCGGTCGAACCTGCTGCTGCTGGGCAAGATGGAAAATCGCCTGCGGCTGATCGGCCCGGCGACGCTGATGCCCTCGGGTGCGGGCGAGATGGGGGTCGAGTTGTTCGAGGACATGCGCCAAGGCCTGAAGGGCGCCGATGTGGTGATGATGCTGCGGCTTCAGAAGGAACGCATGGACGGCGGCTTCATCCCGTCGGAACGCGAATATTTCCACCGCTTCGGCCTCGACGCCGAAAAGCTGGCCTGCGCTGCGCCCGACGCCATCGTCATGCATCCCGGCCCGATGAACCGGGGGGTCGAGATCGACGGCACCATCGCCGACGACATCAACCGCAGCGTGATCCAGGATCAGGTGGAGATGGGCGTGGCCGTCCGCATGGCCGCTCTGGACCTGCTAGCGCGGAACCTGCGGGCGGAGCGGGGACGGGCAGCGGCGGGGGTGATGGTATGAGCGCAACCCTGTTCACCAACGCCTGCCTGATCGACCCTGAGGCCCAGACCGACGCCCCCGGCAGCCTGCTGGTCCGCGACGGCGTGATCGAGGGCATCGGCCTTGACGCCCCCAAAGGCGCCACGGTCATCAACTGCAACGGCCGCGCCCTGGCGCCGGGGATCATCGACTGGGGCGTCAAGATCGGCGAGCCGGGCGAGCGGCACAAGGAATCCTTCCGCAGCGCGGGCCTTGCGGCGGCGGCGGGGGGCGTGACCACCATCGTCGCCCGCCCCGACACGCTGCCGCCCATCGACACGCCGGAATCGCTGGAATTCGTGACCCGCCGCGCCGCCGATGCGCCCGTCAACATCCGCCACATGGCCGCCCTGACCAAGGCCCGCGAAGGGCGCGAGATGGTCGAGATCGGATTCCTGACCGACGCGGGCGCGGTGGCCTTTACCGATGGCGTGCGGCAGGTCGCGGATACCCGCCTTCTGTCGCGCTGCATGACCTATGCGCGGGGCCTCGGCGCGCTGATCGTCGGCCATCCGCAGGACGCGGGCCTGTCGCGCGGGGCGGCGGCGACCAGCGGCAAGTTCGCCTCTATCTATGGCATCCCCGCCGTCTCGCCCATGGCCGAGGTGATCGGGCTGGACCGCGACCTGGCGCTTGTGGCGATGACCGGCTGCCGCTGGCACGCCGACCAGATCACCACGGCCCGCGCCCTGCCCGCCCTGCGCCGCGCGCGGGATGCGGGCCTGGACGTGACGGCGGGGATCTCGATCCACCACCTGACGCTGAACGAATACGACGTGGGCGATTACCGCACCTTCTTCCGCTTCACGCCGCCTTTGCGATCGGAAGACGACCGGCTGGCCATGGTGCAGGCCGTGGCGGACGGGCTGATCGACGTGATCGCCAGCTTCCACACGCCCCAGGACGAGGAATCCAAGCGCTTGCCCTTCGAGGCCGCCGCCCCCGGCGCGGTCGGCTTGCAGACCCTGCTGCCCGCCGCGATGCGGCTGTATCACCAGGGCGGGCTGTCGCTGCCGCAACTGTGGCGGGCGATGTCGCTGAACCCCGCGAAGCGGCTGGGCCTGCCGGGCGGGCGGCTGTCAGCGGGGGCGCCCGCCGATCTGGTGCTGTTCGATCCCGACGCGCCCTTCGTGCTGGACCGCTTCACGCTGCTGTCGAAATCCAAGAACACCCCCTTCGACGGCGCCCGGATGGAGGGCCGGGTGCTGGGCACCTGGGTCGCGGGCCGCTGCGTGTTCGGAGGACAGCCATGATCGCGCTTTGGGCCGTGTTCGGCTATCTGCTAGGGTCGATCCCCTTCGGGCTGGTCATCGCCCGCGCCCTGGGCCTGGGCGACCTGCGCAAGATCGGATCGGGCAATATCGGCGCGACCAATGTGCTGCGCACCGGCAACAAGCCCGCCGCGCTGGCGACGCTGCTGCTGGATTCGGGCAAGGGCGCCATCGCCGTGCTGATCGCCCGGCATTTCGGAGGCGACATGGCGGCGATGCTGGCAGGGGGCGCGGCCTTCCTGGGCCATTGCTTCCCGGTCTGGCTGGGCTTCAAGGGCGGCAAGGGAGTCGCGACCTTCCTGGGCACGCTGATCGCGCTGCATTGGCCGCTGGGGCTGATCGCCTGCGCCATCTGGCTGCTGACCGCCCTTGTCAGCCGCATCAGCAGCCTGTCGGCGCTGCTGGCCGCCGCGCTGTCGCCGGTCTTTGCTTGGGGCTTGGGCCGCGCCGACCTGATCGCCGTCAGCCTGTTCATGGCGGTGCTGATCTTTCTGCGCCACCGCCCGAACATCGCCCGCCTGCTGGACGGAACCGAACCCCGGATCGGCAGGAAGGGTTAGCGTTCCGCCACCAGCGTCCGGCCCATCGGGCGGGCGGGCCGCGCGGGTGCCGGTTCCGGCTGCGCTTCGCTGGCAACCTCGCGCAGCGGCGGCTGGCTGAACGGGCGGGCCGGTGCGGCGACGGGCGCGGACAGGCCCTGACCGGCGATGCGACGCAGCGCCTCGGCCCCGCGCCGGGCCGAAATCGCGACCGAGATCAGCGCAAGGCATCCCGCCGACACCAGCAGCAGAACCACGATCCCCAGCAGGCCGAGAAAGATCGGCAGCGGCGGCCAGCCCTCGGCCTGGCCGACCTGAGTGACGATGGCGCCGATCAGCGCCAAGACGCCCACCGCGAAAACCGCGCCCACAACGCGCTGCACCCAAACCATCCCGTCCGCCTTCATCGCCCGCCCCTTTCCGGTTTGCCCCTGCCCTGCCACCGGCGCGGCTGCCGCGCAAGACGCCAGCCCTTCATATTGTCGTGCGCCGCATCGCCCGCCCCGAACCGTAAATTTTTATCGAAATAAAACAGAACTGTCGCAGAAGCGTTAACCATTATGAACAGATTGACAGGACCGCGCGCCATCCGGCCGCGCGGATGTAATGATCAAAGATCGGGATCCTGTCATGACCCTACGGTTCGCCGCCATCGCGGCCTTTTCGGCATTTGCCGCCCTTGCCCCCGCGGCCCATGCCGCCAGCTACAACACCCTGACCGGCGAGGCGCCGATCGTCGTCGCCCATCGCGGCGCCAGCGGCTATCTGCCCGAGGAGACGCTGGGCAGCTATGAACTGGCGATCAAGCTGGGCGCCGATTACATCGAGCCCGACGTGCAGATGACCAGCGATGGCCATCTGGTCGCGATGCACGACACCACGCTGAACCGCACCACCAATGCCGCCGAGATGTTCGCGCCGCGCAACGGCGGCTATCGCGTCAAGGACTTCACCCTGGCCGAGATCAAGCAGCTGACCGTCAAGCCGACCGGCGCGCTGTCGGGCGACAAGTCGCCCCATCAGGATTTCGTGCCCAGCATGGGCGACCCCTACAAGGTGCCGACGCTGGACGAGGTGCTGACCTATCTGAAGGACTACAACACCGCCAACGGCACTTCGGTCGGGATCTATCCAGAGGCCAAATCGCCCTTCGATTCCGTCAAGGAACAGAAGATCATCGACAGCCTGAAAAGCCACGGCTTCACCACCGCCGCCGACAAGGTGATCCTGCAATCCTTCGCCTATGAATCGGTCGTCAACCTGACCAGCTTGCTGGAAACCAGCGGCATGGAGGCCGAGGTCGCCCAGTTGGGATCGGTCCGCCTGCAGGACGGCGTCTATGGCGTCTCGGGCAGCGACGGCTTCAACAGCCTGGAGAAGCTGGCGGAGGTCGCGACCGGCGTCGGCGTCAGCTATGGCGGCATCACCGAAGCCTTCATCAAGGCCGCCCATGACCTGGGCCTGAAGGTCCATGCCTATACCTTCCGCCCGCTGAGCGAGGAGGAAGCCTTCGCGATGATCCAGCCGATGCTGGACTGGGGCCTGGACGGGTTCTTCACCGACTATACCGATTTCGGTCGCACGGTCGTCGACGCCCAGCAGCCCGCGCCGGTGCCGCTGCCTGCCGCCGCGCCGCTGATGCTGGCGAGCCTGGGCGGCCTGGCACTGCTGCGCCGCCGCCGCAAGGCCGCCTGAACCCTGAAAGCCGACGGGGGCGAGCGATCCCGCCCTCGTCGATCCGCTGCGCCATTTTCGCCGCAATCGAAGGCCAGCATGACGCGGGGACAACACGTCCCCTTGCCAGACGCCCTTTCTTGATAAACATCAACTCAGGCGTTCCAAAGGTGATCTTCCATGTGTCAATCCTGCGTCTCGGCGGCCAGCGGCCTTGCCCCCCTGCATTTCTGCCATTGCGGCACCCCTGAAACACTGGCGGCCATGCGCCGGATCGAGGCCGACATTTCCCGCCGCCAGATGCTGGGCGGCATGTCCGCCGTGGTCGGCATGTTCGCGGGCTTCGGCCTGGCGCCGAAGCAGGTCCGCGCCCAGACGCCCGCCCGTCCGCTGCTGCTGACCAACCTGCGGCTGTTCGACGGCACCACCCTGTCGATGCGCGAGGGCACCGACATCCTGGTCGAGGGCGGCCGGATCGCTGCCCTGCCCGCCGCCGGACAAGGCCCCGAGGATGCCGAGCGGATCGACTGCGGCGGGCGTGCCGTCATTCCCGGCTTGATCGACACGCATTGGCACGCAACCCTGTGCGGCGTCAGCCAGATCGCCGCGATGACCCAGGATATCGGCCTGGTCCACCTGATCTCGGGACGCGAGGCCGGGAACGCCCTGATGCGCGGCTTCACGACGGTGCGCGACGTGGGCGGGCCGGCCTTCGGCCTGCAAGCCGCGATCGACCGGGGCGTCGTGACCGGGCCGCGCATCTTCCCGTCCGGCGCGATCCTGTCGCAGACCTCGGGGCATGGCGATTTCCGCTTTTCGAACGCGCTGCCCGCCATGCCCTCGGACCCGGCCGATTACGCCACGCGCCAAGGCATGACCGCCCTGGCCGACGGCGTGCCCGAGGTTCTGCGCCGCACGCGCGAGCAGTTGATGAAGGGCGCCAGCCAGATCAAGATCAGCGCGGGCGGCGGCGTCGCCTCGCAATACGACCCGCTGGAATCGCTGCAGTTCCGGCTGGACGAGATGAAGGCGGCGGTCGATTGCGCCGCCGATTGGGGCACCTATGTCTGCGCCCATGTCTATACCTCGCCCGGCATCCGCCGCTGCATCGAGGCGGGCGTGAAATCCATCGAACACGGCCAGCTTGCCGACGAGGATACCGTGCGGATGATGGCCGATAACGGCACCTGGTGGTCGATCCAGCCCTTCCTGCAAGACGAGGACGCGAACCAGTATACCGACCCCAAGGCCGTCGCCGCGCAAACGGCGGTGGCCGAAGGCACGGTCCGCGCGTTCGAGATGGCCGACAAGCACAAGGTCAACTGGGCCTTCGGGACCGATATCCTGTATAGCGGCGCGGACAGCCAGGGGCGGCAACTGGCGAAGCTGGCGCGCTATATGTCGCCCCTTGCGGCGCTGCACCGCGCCACCGGCGCGGCCGGAGAGATGCTGGCCCTGTCGGGCGCGCGCGCGCCCTATCAGGGTCGGCTGGGGGTGATCGCGCCGGATGCGCTGGCGGACCTGCTGGTGATCGACGGCGATCCCGAGGCGAACCTGGACTGGCTGGCCGATACCGCCAATCTGCGGCTGATCCTGAAGGGCGGCCGCGTCTTCAAGAACGAGCTTGCGGGGGATACGATATGATCCGGGTCATCGCAGCCCTGGCCCTGCTGGCCGCGACGCCCGCCGTGGCGGACGAATGGCGCGCGCAGATCACGCCCTATGTCTGGGCCTCGGGTCTGGGGGGCGATATCGCCCCCTTTACCGGCGCGCCCACCCTGTCCTTCGACAAGAGCTTTTCCGAGGTGCTGGAGGATCTGGACACGGCCTTCTTCCTGTCGGGCTATGCCCGCAAGGACCGCTTCGTGGTGCTGGGCGATCTCAGCTATTCGGCCAGTTCAAAGGACGGGCTGATCCCGCCGGGCCTTCCGGCCGAGGGAGAATTGACCCAGCGGTCGCTGACGCTGGCGGCGGGCTGGCGGGCCATCGACGACGGCGGGCTGGCGCTGGACGTGCTGGGCGGTGTGCGCGCCTGGAAGATCAAGGCCGAGGTGTCGGTGGCGGGCGGGCTGATCAGCCGGTCGGGCGACAAGGACTTCGTCGATCCGATCATCGCGCTGCGGGCGAATTACCGGCTGGCGCCCCGCTGGTCGGCCATCGCCTATCTGGACCACGGCATCACCGGCATGGGGTCGGAAAAGACCACCCAGGTCGTCGCCACGGTGAATTACCAGATGACCGACCACGCCTTCCTGTCGGTCGGCTATCGGCGGCTGGACGTGGATTACCGCAGCGGCGGCACGCGGGTGGATGCGACCATGGCCGGGCCGCTGCTGGGCCTGACCTGGCGGTTCTGACGGCAATTCAGACCGGGGGCGGCCCCGGTCAATAGGAATATTCGCGATAGATGGGGGTCAGGTCGCCCGCCCATTCGCCGTGGTATTTCTCCAGCAGTTCGTCGGCCAGAACCTTGCCGCTGTCCACGCTTTCCTTCAGCGCGTTGAGGAAATGCGTCTCGTCCGGGACCATCCCGCCGGCCCCGGCGCGGGCGCGGTTCTTCAGGCCCTGCTCGGCGATCTCTAGCACCTGCCGGGCCAGATCCCGCATCCGGGTGCCGCCCACCTGCGCATCCAGCGCGTGGATCCCGGCCTCGCGCCGCCAAGATTCGCGGGTCCCGTCGTCCCAGTCCTTGACCAGATCCCAGGCGGCATCCAGCGCGGACTGGTCATAGATCAGCCCGACCCACAGCGCGGGCAGCGCGCACAGGCGGCGCCAGGGACCGCCGTCGGCGCCGCGCATCTCGATGTATTTCTTGACGCGGGCTTCGGGGAAGACGGTGGTCATGTGGTCGGCCCAGTCCGACAGGGTCGGCACCTCGCCCGGCAGGGCAGGCAGGCGACCGTCCAGGAAATCGCGGAAGGACTGGCCCAGGGCGTCGATATACTTGCCATCCCGATAGACGAAATACATCGGCACGTTCAGGACGTAATCGACCCAGGCGTCATAGCCGAACCCGTCCTGGAACACGAAGGGCAGCATCCCGGTCCGTGCGGCGTCCAGGTTCTGCCAGATATGCGCGCGCCAGCTTTTCCAACCGTTCGGCTTGCCGTCCAGGAAGGGCGAATTGGCAAACAGCGCATTGGCGACGGGTTGCAGCGACAGCGCCACGCGCATCTTCTGCACCATGTCGGCTTCGCTGCCGAAATCCAGGTTCACCTGCACGGTGCAGGTGCGGTACATCATCTGCTTGCCCAGCGTGCCGACCCGGTCCATGTAGTCGGTCATCAGCCTGTAACGCCCCTTGGGCATCATCGGCATCTGGTCCTGGGACCAGATCGGCGCCGCGCCCAGACCGATGAAGCCCGCGCCGATGCGGTCGGCGACCTCCTTCACTTCGGCCAGGTGCTGGTTCACCTCGTCACAGGTCTGGTGGATGGTTTCCAGGGGCGCTCCGGACAGTTCCAGCTGCCCGCCCGGCTCCAGGCTGATATTGGCGCCGTCGCGTTCCAGGCCGATCAGCTTGTCCTGTTCCATCACCGGGGTCCAGCCGAAGCGTTCCTGAAGGCCCGTCAGCATCGCCTGGATCGAACAGGCGCCCTCATAGGGCAAGGGCAACAGATTCGCCTTGTCATAGCCGAACTTTTCATGCTCGGTGCCGATGCGCCAGGCGTCGCGGGGCTTTTCGCCGCTGGCGATATAGGCGGCAAGCTGGTCGCGGCTTTCGATCGGGCCTCCGCCCTGTTGTGGTATCGACATGAGGCGGGGCCTTTCGAGACGTTGCCGGTCACAGGTGACGCGCGGCGTTGTCCAAGTCAACCCGCCTCAACCGGCCCTCCGCCAAACGGTGCGCACGGCATCCGGCTGGTCGGCCACATGGGCCAAGGCAGCGGAGACGGTTCCCATGTCCAGCCCCGGCAGGGCGGTGAAGGCATGGGCCAGGGCCTCGGCCCCGGCCGCGTCCACGGGGACCAGCAGCGCCTCGCCGCTGGCGCTGCGCAGCCGCCAGTGACCGCGTCCCTTAAGCCGCAGCAGGCGGATCTCCACCAGATCGCGCAGGGCGATCTCTCCTCCCAGAACGGCGGCGCCGTAATAGCGGATAGCGCCCTCGTCCACCTCGACCACGCCGGGCGCGGCGATCTGGCGGCGGAAGGGCAGCCTGCGGATGGCGCCGATCAGAAGGGACAGGCCGACCAGCAGGACAAGCCCGCCCAGGGCCGCGAAGAACCAGCCGCCGCGCAGGGCCAGCCACAGGCCCGCCAGCAGGACCGCGCCGGCCACAAGGGCCTCGGACTGGCGTGCGGTCCAGGCGCGCAATTCAGGCCGGATCATCGGCGGCAGCCGGGGATGGGTATTTGGGCAAAGAAGAAGCCTGCCATCGCGACAGGGCGTCCTCGTCGCTGGATTTCGCCTCGACCCAGCGGGCGGCGCCGTCATGGCCTATTTCGCGCTTCCAGAAGGGGGCGCGGGATTTCAGCCAGTCCATCAGGTAATCTGCGGCCTGGAAGGCGGCGGCGCGGTGACGGGCGGCGGTGGCGACCATCATGATCGGCTCTCCGACCGCAAGCCGCCCGTGGCGGTGGAGGATGCGCCAATCGGTCAGGCCGAAGCGGGCGGCGGCCTGCGCGCCGTAATCCGACAGCGCGCGTTCGGTCATGGCGGGGTAATGCTCGATTTCCAGGGCGGCCATCTGGCCGGTGTCGTCGCGCACGATGCCTGTGAAGGTGACGACGGCCCCCGCGCCCGCGCCGAAGCCCGCCAGTTCGGCGGCCAGGTCGAAGGGGGCAGTCTGGACGCGGGCAGACATGGGATCAGCCGCCGGTCATTGGGGGGAAGAAGGCGACCTCTAGGGCACCGGCCAGGGGCGCGTCCAGAGTGGCCAACTGCTGATCGACGGCGCAGCGCACGGCAGCCAGGTCGGAAAAGGCCGCCGCATGCCAGTCGTCGCGGGCGGCGAGATCCGCGATCAACTCGCGGACGGTGGCGGCGTCGGTGTCGATCCGTTCGCGTGGCTGGCCGATGCGTTCGCGCAGCCAGGCGAAATACAGCACGTCAAGCGTCATGGCCCGGCTCGCGCAGATAGGGGCGCGCCTTCACGAAATAGTCCCAGCCGGTCCAAGCCGTCAGGATCGCCGCGATCCAGATCAGCAGCAGCCCCACCTGCGTCGCCAGATCCGCCCAGGAGGACGAGAACCACGGCAGCCGCGATTCCCCCACCAGCGGCGGGCGGCCATGCTGGACATAGGCCAGCCCGGTCCCCAGGAACAGGACCGAGATCGCGACCATCTGCGTCGTGGTTTTCCACTTGGCCAACTTCGTGACCTTCAGCAGGCGCGCATTGGCGCCCAGGAATTCGCGCAGGCCGGACACGAAGACCTCTCGGAACAGGATCAGCGTGGCGGGCAGGATCAGCCAGGGGTTCATGCCCGAATAGCCGGTGATGACGACGATGGCGATCACCACCATGGCCTTGTCGGCGATGGGATCCATGGCCGCGCCGAAGCGGCTTTCCTGCTGCCAGCTTCGCGCCAGATAGCCGTCGAACCAGTCGGTCACGGCGGCCAGCAGGAACAGCGCCAGCGCCGCCCAATCCGCGAAGGGGCGGCTGAAATACAGAAACATCAGCGGCACGGCAGGTGCCGCGATCAGCCGAAGCAGGGTCAGGATATTGGGGACGGTCCAGCGCATGAGCCGCAGGCTAGTCGTTGCCGCCGCGCTTTGGAAGGGGCAGCGCGCTGAATTGCGCCACCCCGGCCGGTTCCGCCTGTCAGCCCAGGGCGCCGGGATAAAGCTCGAACGGGCGGTCGGCGATGGTCAGGTGGACCGCCTTGATGCGCTGTTCGCCGAACCGGCGGGTGCGGCGGCCGATGACCTGTACCGGATCGCCCGGCAGCGCGGCGCTGTCGGTCAGGCCGATTTCGGTATTGCGCGCGCGCCCGGCCAGTTCGATCGTCCAGTTGCGGCCGTCCTGGTCGCGCACGCAGATCACCGGGTCGCTGCCCGAGATGTAGTTGTCCGTGACCACGGCCTCCAGCCGGGTCAGATGGGGTTTGAACTCGTCCCAGTCATCAGTGTCGAAGGACTTCGGCAGATCGAAAGCAGGGGTCCGTGAGTCGGCGATGCTGTGTTCTAGCACGCGGGGCATGAGGGCCTCCTTGGGTTGAGCAAGTCACAACCTTAGCGTGACCTTGCGTCAGCGCGGCGGTAATTTCCTACCGCGCGGCAAGCTGCCCTTCCCGTCGCTGCATCGCGCGAATAACAGGGACGTTTTCAAGGCCTTGTTATGCCTTGGCAAAAAACATGGCAGATCCATGTCGCCGATCCGGTGTTCCACGGCAGCACCAAACTTCAGGAAATCATTCTACAGGAATTTGGTGGTTATTTGCCGGTTTCCGCGCTGCGGCATCAGCCCCGAACGTTGAAATGGTCGTGGACCTTCTGCGCCATCGCGGCCGAGATTCCCTCGACCGCCTGCAAATCGGCCAGACCGGCGCGGCTGACGGCCTTGGCGCTGCCGAAATGGGCCAGCAGCGCGCGCTTGCGGGCCGCGCCGATGCCCGCGATCTCGTCCAGGGGGTTCGCCATCACGGACTTGGCGCGCTTGGCGCGGTGGGTGCCGATGGCCCAGCGATGCGCCTCGTCGCGCAGGCGCTGGATGAAATACAGCACCGGGTCGTTCATGCGCAGCGCAAAGGGCGGGCGGCCGGGGCGGTGGAATTCCTCTTTGCCCTGGTCGCGGTCGATGCCCTTGGCGACGCCGACGATGGGAATATCCTCGACCCCCAGTTCGGCCAGGATGCCATCGACCGCCGACACCTGCCCTGCCCCGCCGTCGATCAGCAGCAGGTCGGGCCAGGCGTCCGTCTGACGGTCGGGATCCTCTTTCAGCAGGCGGGTGAAGCGGCGGGACAGAACCTCTTTCATCATGCCGAAATCGTCGCCCGGCGTGATCTCGGTGCCCTTGATGTTGAACTTGCGGTACTGGCTTTTGATGAAGCCCTCTGGGCCGGCCACGATCATGCCGCCCACGGCATTGGTGCCCATGATGTGGCTGTTGTCATAGACCTCGATCCGGCGCGGGGGCGCGGGCAGGTCGAAGGCCGCGCCGACCCCGTCCAGCAGGCGCAGCTGCGTGGCGCTTTCGGACATGCGGCGGGCCAGGCTTTCGCGGGCGTTGCGCAGCGCGTTCTCCACAAGCTCGAACTTCTCGCCCCGTTGCGGCACGCCGATGACGATGCGGCGGGCGGCGCGTTCGGACAGAACCTGCTGGGTCAGGGCGGGTTCGTCGGGCGAATGCGACAGCAGGATCATCCGAGGCGGCGGCTTGTCGTCGTAGAATTGCAGCAGGAAGGCCTGCATCACCTCGGCCGGGGATTCGACGCCGCCCAGCCGGGGATAGAAGTCGCGGTTGCCCCAGCTTTGATTGCCGCGAATGAAGAAGACCTGCACGCAGGCCTGGCCGCTGTCCATGTGCAGGGCGACGATATCGGCCTCGGCCACGCGCTTGGGGTTGATGGCCTGGACCGATTGCACGGCGGTCAGCGCCTTGATCCGGTCCCGCAGGGCGGCGGCACGTTCGTATTCCATGTTTTCCGCCGCCGCCGCCATGTCGCGGGCCAGGTTCGCCTGAATGACGGTGGTCTTGCCTTGCAGGAAGCGTTCCGCGTCCGACACGAGCGCGCCATAGTCCGCCTCGCTGATCCGGCCCACGCAGGGCGCGCTGCACCGCTTGATCTGGAACAGCAGGCAGGGCCGGGTGCGGGATTCGAAGGTGGCGTCCGTGCAGTTGCGCAGCAGGAACACCCGCTGCAACTGTGTCAGCGTCCGGTTCACCGCGCCCGCGCTGGCGAAGGGGCCGTAATAATCGCCCTTTTCAGACTTGGCGCCGCGATGCTTCTTGATCTGCGGAAAGGCATGGGACTTGGCCACCAGGATATTCGGAAACGACTTGTCGTCGCGCAAAAGCACGTTATAGCGCGGCTTCAGCTGCTTGATGAGGTTCTGTTCCAGCAGCAGCGCCTCGGTCTCGGTCCGCGTGGTCAGGAACATCATCGAACAGGTTTCGCGGATCATCCGGGCGATCCGCGCCGAATGCCCCGAGGGCCGGGCATAGTTCGACACCCGCGCGCGCAGGTCGCGCGCCTTGCCGACATACAGCACCCCGCCCTGCGCATCCAGCATCCGATAGACGCCGGGGCTGCGGTCCAGCTGGCGCAGATAGTCCTGGATCAGCGCGTGGCCGGTCTTGGGGGGCGTGCCTTGGGTCATGTCCGTCAACAAAGTGATTCCCGTCGCGGGCTGCAAGTTCCGGGGCGCGATTACAAGATCAAAGCTGTCCACCGCCGCTGTGGATAACTCTGTGAGAGTCCTGTGAGGCAGACCCGTCCGATCCAGCAATCGTTACAAAAGCGTGACTTTGCCCATGTTTTAGGCAGATTTTCAAGGGATTGTTTTCATTGTGAAAATTTATATCGCTGCGTTTCAGAAAGGAAACTTGCGCAGTTTCAGGCCCTTGCTTGCCGAATCTTGCCCCGACGGGGACAACCTGCCGCAGCCTAGCCGCGCGGGCCCCGGCGCGAGGGCGGGATTCCCAAAATGCGCGCGATGGCGCGGCCGAAGGCCGGGCCGCGCAGCAGCGCCAGACCGACCATCACCAGCAGGAACAGGATGACGACGCGGACGCTCATCCCCCCGCACCGAAGCGGGCGAAAGCGGCGCGTTCCTGGGCGGCGTCCAGGACGGTGCCTGCGGACAGGCCCAGCCTGCGGAACAGCGACTGGCGGGGGCTGTGGACGACGAAGCGGGTCTTGTCGCCGTAAAGCGCCTTCATCTGCGGCACCAGATGGCCGATGCCGTCGGCAAGGCCCAGGGCGACCGACTGCCGCCCCGCCCAGAATTCGCCGGTGAACAGATCGCGGTCCGCAGCCAGCCGGTCCCCCCGGCGGGCCGTCACATGATCCTTGAAGGCCTGATGGATCGGCTCCAGCACGTTGTGCAGGCGCTCCACATCCTCGGGGCGTTCGGGACGGAACGGGTCCAGCGTCGATTTCGACCGGCCCGCCGTATGCACCCGCCGCTCGATCCCCCAGCGGGCGATCAGATCCTGGAACCCGAACCCGGCCGAGATCACCCCGATCGACCCCAGGATCGAGCTTTCGTCAGCCCAGATCCGGTCCCCCGCACAGGCCAGCCAATAGCCGCCCGAGGCCGCCACATCCTCGACGAAGGCGTGGACGGGGGTTCCGGTCTCATCCGCCAGCCGCCGGATCCGCGCGGCGATCAGCGAGGATTGCACCGGCGATCCGCCGGGCGAATTGATCGACAGCGCCACGGCCGCAGGCTTGCCCTTGCGGAAGGCGCGCTCGATCACCGGGGCAAGCGCCGTATCGGACAGCGCGCCGCCGCGCCCCGCCATGCCGATGGCGCCGTGCAGGCGGATCACCGACACGCGGGGGCCTTTGTTCGTCAGACGGTCAAGAAAGGGAATACGCATGGCGGCAGACTTAATCATGCGCCTGCGCCATCACAAGCATCGCTGGCACAAGCGTCAGCCATGCCGGATCGTGTCGCCCGGCAGGAAGGTCGGCGTCAGCGCGACGATGCGATCCTCGGGTATGGCATCCTTGCCTGCGACCAGCCGCGCCGCCCGCCGGCCGATATCGACGCGTCGCGCGTCCGTGGTGGCCAGCCGCACCGGCAGCCCGTCCAGCAGATCGACGCCGTTGAACCCCGCCAGCCCGATCCGGTTCGGGATGTCATAGCCCTTGTCCAGGCAATACAGCAGCCCCCCGGCCCCGATCATGTCGTTCGAGAAATACAGGAAATCCAGATGCGGCGCGCGGGTCAGGATGCGTTCGGTCAACTCGCGCCCTTTCAGCAGCGACGAGCCGCCCTGGTAATATTCGCGCGCCTCCAGCGGCACGCCCGTCTCGGCCAGGCCCTCCTCGAACCCGGCAAGGCGTTTGCGGGCGCGGTGATCCTCGGGCATGTGGGTGCCGACAAAGCCGATCCGGCGGTATCCGGCGGCGAGGATCCGCGCCGCCATCTCGCGCCCCGCGCGGCGGTGGGAAATGCCGACGATGGTGTCGATCCCCTCTCCGTCCACATCCATGATCTCGACCACCGGGATGCCGGAATTGGCCAGCATCGCGCGCGAGGCCTTGCTGTGTTCCAGCCCCGCCAGGATCACCCCGGACGGACGCCAGGACAGCATGTCGTACAAAACCATCTCCTCTCGCGCGGGGGAATAGTTTGTGACGCCGATCACGGGTTGCAGGCCGGTGTCGTCCAGTTCGGCGGAAACCCCGCCCAGCACGTCGGGAAAGACCAGGTTCGACAGCGACGGGATCACCACCGCGACCAGGTTGACCCGCTGGCTTGCCAGCCCGCCCGCGATCTTGTTTGGGACATAACCCAGCGTCTTCGCCGCCGTCAGCACCTTTTCCCGCGTCGCCGCCGACACGTCGCCCCGGTTGCGCAGGACCCGGCTGACGGTCATCTCCGACACGCCCGAGGCTTCGGAAACGTCGCGCAGGGTCAGCGGACGGCGGGGTCGGGGAACATTCATCGGGCACCGGATGGATCAGGTCTTTGCCCGATGTTAGCGTCCGCCGAACCCCGCGACAACCTTGCCAAACCGCCCGCCAGCGGTCAAAAGGACCAAAGGCGGCCCCGTGGCTCAACTGGATAGAGCAGCCCCCTCCTAAGGGGCAGGTTACAGGTTCAAGTCCTGTCGGGGTCACCACAGACCGCCTTCGCGGTCAAATCCCCAGCATCCTTTGGAAGATCGTGCGATGCCGGTTCTTCAACTGGCTCAGCATCGCCAAGGCCGCCTCGGGCTTCAACTCGCCGCGCTCCTCGCGTTCGCGGATGATGCGCGCCTCGTCCATCAGCGTTCTCAGCCGCAGGGATTGCGGGCTGTGACGGGGCATCGGGCTGACCAGGATGGGCCTTGGGAAGTGCCGTCACGGATGGGCCTCCTGCATCAGCTTCTTCAGGCGCGCGATGATGCTTTCGCATTCAACCGCCAGAACGTTTGCTCGGTTCCCATAGAACTCGTATGGCCGGGTGCTGTCAATCGACAGATAGCCCAGGGGAATCAGCCCGTCCCGCCGGGCCGTGCAGATCGGCACGATGAAGAAGGACCGATAGGGCGTCTTCGATCCCGTCGGACTGCGGAACGCCTCGGCGCCGAAGGCCCGGATGTCATAGACGGCGCGCGGATCGTCCCCGGCCATGCAGGCATGGTGGCCGATCACGAAGCGGCCCGAAAAGGTCACGCCCATCTTCCGAAGGCTTCCGGCGTTGCGTTCGTCTATCCGAAGCATTGCGGGCTGGCCGGGAACGTAGCGAGCCAGCGATACGCCGATCTCGCCTCGGGCGGCGTTGGTCAGGCTGCGGACATAAACCTCGATGATGCTGAGGCAGGCATTCCGGGCGGCGGGGCGGTTCGCCGCGACGATCGCGTCGTCGCCGCACAGCCGCAGCAGCTCGCAGGAGCGCATCATCAGTTCCTCGGCCGCAGTGCCGTCGTTGTGCTTCAGCGACAGCAGGGTCTGTACAAAATCGACCGTGACCGCGACGGCGAAGATCATCCCTGACCACAGCATCGCCGACGGGAATGTCAGCGCGGCATTGGCCCGGACATGGTAGGCCAGCACCGCCGGTGATCGTCTGTCGCGATGCGAATGGGCTTGAAGACGGGGCGATCCTGTTCCGCTATCCGGGTCAGTCTGGAAAGATCAAATTCGGTGATCTTCTGACCATGCTGCGCGAACGCGACCGGGCGGCGACGCACAGCTTGCTGGCCAGCGCGTCGCGCCTAAGCGAAATCGGAGCGGATCGGGCGTTGATCGTAGACACTGAAAAGGGAGAGATGGACGCAGGATCAAAGCGTATCGTTATTGACCGTGCCTTGGCCGATCAACTTGATTTCATTCGTGAAGGAGAGTTTGAGGAACGCGCTGGCGCTCGTGCTTTGAGGCTGGTCGGTGATGTTCATGCCGTGGACCCTGAGGGGCAAGCCGTCGAGCGCGTTGAGGGGCGGGCGCTGGACGCTGACGCCGTGCTGAGGGCCTACCTGAGCCATGATGCAGTCCGCGCCCCACTCGAATATGTCTGCATATCAGCTAAAGTTCAACGGCAATGGCTGCCGCTTTTCTACTTCGTCAAGCTAGCGGGCGGGAACATCGACGGAGCAATCGAGGGGGAGTGTCCTGAACTTTGTGTATCTGGCCCGGTCCATGCAGTTTCAGATACTCAAGCGTCGAAGCGCTCGCCGAACATTATGGCGAACTGGTTGCGGGCCGCAAACCATTCCCGGACGTTCCGGCCGTCTTTCTCGAAGCTGCGGA